>JBIIOL010000589.1:0-2673 GCA_044336965.1 Pirellulales bacterium
CTATATTCCCGAGGTGAACGTGCTCCTCGGGGTCGGCTGCCTGGCGCTCGTGCTCATGTTCCGTGAGTCGGTGAAGCTCGCAGCGGCCTACGGTCTGGCCGTCACCGGCACGATGGTGGTGACGTCGATTCTCTACTACCTCGTCATCCGCCACACCTGGGGCTGGAGCCGCTGGGCGTCGCTGGGAACGCTCGCGCTCTTCCTGAGTGTCGACATCCCCTTCCTCTTGGCCAACATGTTCAAGTTCTTCGACGGCGGCTACGTGCCGATGCTGATCGGCGCGGCGTTGATCGCAGCGATGCTCATCTGGAGCCACGGCCGCACGGCGGTGATGGCCCAGTATTCCAGCCAGCATGGTCCCTTCGAACAGGAGTGGCCGCAGCTCAAACAATCGATCGTCTCCCGGGTGCCCGGGTCGGCGGTCTTCCTGGCCGACAGCCGCACCCACACGCCGCCGGTGCTCGTGCACTACGTGGAGCGGTCGCGATCGCTCCACGAGACGGTCGTGCTCCTGCAGGTGATCGACGCCCTTCAGCCTGAGATCACCACCGGCCCTCGCTACACCGTGGAACGGCTCGGCGACGGCTTTTATTTCATCGCCGTCCGATTCGGCTACATGGAGCAACCGCTGCTCGTGCCCTTTCTGCGCGAAGTGGCCGCTGCCGAAAAGATCCCGCTCGATCCCGACACGGCCACGTTCTTCATCGGCCACTCCGAGATCACACCGCAGGAGGGTGGCCGCCTCGAACTCATCCCCGAGGCGATCTTCGCCTACTTGAAGCGAAACGCCGTCCGCGAGGAGCAACGCTACGGCATGCCGGCCGAACAGGTGATGGAGATCGGCGAACAGATCTCCATCTGAGATTCGGAGCGATCACAGCCCCGAAGCCGGCGGTCCACCAAAACGGCATGTGCGCTAGCGGCTGACACCGGCTGCGCCGTTCATCTCGCCACGCATGGCGTTCACCTGTCGGACGGCCTTCGAGTCGAAGGCCTCGAGCCCTTCGTTCTCGTGGAAATCCAGGTCGGCCTCGATGTCCCGGGCCACCTGGGCCAACTGCCGACGAGCCCGCGTCAGCCAGCCGTCCGACGTTGTCCCGGGTGTTTGCAGCACGCCGCAACCGGGCAGCACCGGCGAGCAGAGCAGCATGATGAGGAACGTGCGGCCACGCATGGCGATCACCCTTGGAACCAATGTCCACGCGGGAGAGGAAATACCATGCAGGCCGGCCGCAGGGCGATACCGAATTACGGCCTTGCCCGATCTCAAGAAATAGCCAAACCACGGGCCAAACGCGCGAAACGTCACAGCCCCTTGAAGTCGCTGTCCACGTGATCCATCAGCAGATCCTGGGCAACTGCTCGCCGATCGGCATCGGAATCACGCGGGTGCCGCCGACCGCGGTCCGCATGACCACCATCCGCGGATGCTCCACGACCACCCTGCCAAGCACGACCGACTCCCTGCCATGCTCGTGCGCCCGCATCGCGGCCAGCACCCTCTCGGCCGCCTCCGCCGGCACGATCGCCAGCAGCTTGCCTTCATTGGCCACGAGCAGGGGATCGAGGCCGAGAATCTCGCAGGCGCTCGCCACGTGGGCATGCACCGGCACCGCGGCCTCCTCGATCTCGATGCCATAGTTGGCCAATCCAGCGATCTCGTTGAGGCTCGTGGCCACGCCGCCGCGGGTGGGATCGCGGAGCATCCTGATGTCGGGGCACACTTCCAGCATCGCCGCGACGAGCCCGTGCAACGGCGCCGTGTCGCTCTCGATTCGAGACTCAAACGCCAACCCCTCCCGCACACTCATGATCGCCATGCCGTGGTCGCCGATCATCCCGCTCAAGAGCACGACATCGCCGGCGCGAATCGGCGCGGCCCCAACCGCCACGCCCGGCGGCACGACGCCGATGCCCGCCGTGTTGATGTAGACGCCGTCGCCGTGACCGCGTTCCACCACCTTCGTGTCGCCCGTCACGATCCGCACACCCGCCGCACGAGCCGCCATCGCCATCACATCGACCACGGCCACCAGTTCGGCGACCGGAAACCCCTCCTCGATGATGAACCCGGCGGTCAGGCAGAGCGGCCTCGCTCCGCTCATCGCCAGATCGTTCACGGTGCCGTTGACGGCGAGGTCGCCGATCGAACCACCCGGAAAGAACAGTGGCCGCACGACGTAGGAATCGGTCGAGATGGCGAGGCGTCCACCCCCCGCGAGATCTCCGGCCACATCGAGCACGGTCGAATCACCGAGCCGGTCGAGCAGCGGATTCGAGAACGCCGGTAGAAAGATCCCCTCGATGAGCTCGTGCGACAGCGCCCCGCCGCCACCGTGCCCGAGGATCACATGCGGATAATCCCGCAACGGCGCCGGGCAGGCGAAGTGAGCGAAATCGGGGACATCAAAATGGCGAGTCATATAGCACGAACCCGGAAGGTTGAAGCCAAATCGTTCACTCGCGGAATCCGTGAGGGGCTGCCCATGCGGTGGATACACGCGAAACATGGCATCCTGCCATTTTCGCTTGGCGGGCCTCCGCCCGCTGGTGCGTACCCGGCCCTCCGGGCCTAGCGTTGATGGAACCTGAATCATCCGTGAGGGGCTGCCCATGCCCTAAGAGCCGGCGTTGCTGACCAGCGCAGGCAGGATGCCGGAGCGCAGTCAGCAT
>JBIIOL010000590.1:0-2671 GCA_044336965.1 Pirellulales bacterium
CGTCCCGCTGCTTGTGCACCATCGCGCTCTGGCCGCGGGCCGCTTCGAGGCGGTTCGAGGCGGAGCGGTCGAGCGACCAGGTGGTCACCGACGCCAGCCCCGTGCCGGCAAGGCCGAGCGCGGCCAGGGCGTAGGCCAGTGGACCAGTGACCGTCTGCGGGAGGAGCAGGCCCGAGAGCAGCATGCCCGCGCCTGTGACGAACACCGCGCCGAGCGGGATCAGCCAGCCCAGGGGAATGAGCTGGCCCTCCATGAGATGGACGATTTCGCTGTCGATGCGGGTGATCGACTTGTCGAGGTCTCCCAGCTGGGCGGTGGCGGCCAGGCGGTTGCGGAAGAGGGTGGCCCTGCCGCTCGCCTCCTCGATGGCCTCGGCGATCGTCATCCCCTTGGGGCCGACGCCTCCCTTGACCAGTCCGCGGGTGTCGTCGAGCAGTCCCTTGGCCTCGGCCACACCACGTTTGGCAGCCTTCACCTCGCGAGAGGCCTTGGCGCAGTCGCGGGCACGGGCCCGCAGCGGACCGAATGAATGCAGGAAGCCCTCGGGCAAGAGCACGTCGGGAAGCGAGTCGGTGGCATCGAGCGGCCCGGTGATCGCGACGATGCGCGAGAGGCCGGCCGTGCCCACCTGTTCGCCGAACCGCCGTGCGGCCAGCCGCGCGTGCGACTCGGCGCGGGCCACTTCCGCCACCAACCGCTCCAGCCGGGGCTGTTCCTCGCAGAGCGCCGTCACCGCAGCACGCTGCTTCCAGATCGCCGACTCCGCGGGCACCTCGGCGAGGCTGCGGGCCAGTCGGCTGCGGGTCCGTTGGCGACGGCGGACGAGCCGGGCCAGCTTGTTGCGGCTTTTTGCCGCCCGCTTCCACGCGTCGAGATCGGCGTGCACGAGCGTCGTGCCCATCATCGCGTCGAGCTGCGCGGACGTTCGTCGATAGGCCTGGTAGACCGGTTCGATCCAGAGCACGCCGCGGACGACGTCTTCCTCTCCCACGGCCCGCTCGATCGCGGCTGCGAGCGTCGCCAGTTCGGTGTCGGTGCGGGCCAGTTCGGCCAGCAGACTGCCAGCCGCCACGGCCGGGGCGTTCAAGGCGGCGAGACGATCGAGCACCTCATGGCGACGCAGCCGCAGCGACTCGACCGGAGAGATGGCTGGATCGTTCGAATCGAGCCTCGTCAGGGCCTCGCGGATGTGGCGCAGCACGCGGGTGACCTTCGAGCGGTCGAGGCCGCTGGCAAGCTCGTAGAGCCGGCTGCCACAGCCCTCCGGGTCGAGCGTGCGGAGTTCGTGCAGTTCGTCGAGGCCGAAGGCCATCACGTTGGTGAACGTCCGCTCGTCGATGTCGCCGACGATGTCCTGGAGATAAGGGCGGTTCCAGGGCCGGCCATCCACTGGTGGCACGATGTCTTTGATCGAGATGAAGTCGCCATGGTCGCCGCCGAGGCCGATGATGTCGTCCTCGTAGCTGGCCCGCGTCAGCGTCGCCAGTTCCGGCCCCTCATGCCGGCGCTCGATCGCCAGCCGACGGCCCTCCGGGCCCGTGTGCACGATCAGTTTGCCGGCGCACGGCAACTGCGGGTCGAGCACGCCGCGGCGAAACAGCCCTTCGAAGCCGAAGAACATCGCCCGCAGGAATTCGAGCAGGGAGGTCTTTCCCGTTTCGTTGGTGCCGTGGAGCACCTGCACGCCGGGGCCGAGGTGGTCGATCGTGACGCCGGAGAGCGAGCCGGAGCGTTCGATGTGGATCGTTTCGATGTGCATGTCGCAGACTCCGTGGAGGCTTTTTCCACAGCCAGTTAGGTGGATTCGATGAGTTCGAGGGCCAGCCAGGCGGACTCGCGGGCGAGGTCCTGGGGAATGGCGTGCAGGGGCTCCTGCTCGAGACGATTGACGATGTCGGCCAAGGCCGTCGAGAACGACGTGGTGCTGCCGGGCTTCGCGCCGGAACGCGAGTGCCCTAGTGCGATCAGCGACTCGCCGGGATCGGCGAGCACCTCCTGGCACCAGACGCGGAACGTGCGGGCGTCGTAGAGTTGGCGGACGCGGGCCAGCGTCTCGGCCGAGATCTCCGCCACCCGCACGCGGCGGGCCACGCTCGTGCCGCATTCGACGTGGCAGCGAATGATCTCCAGCGGTCCCTTGGCGTCGAGTGCCAGCGCCTCGATCGCCGACCAGATGGTGGTGGCCAGTTCCTCGTCGCCGCCGGTGGCGGAGGCGATCGTGATCGTGCGCCAGGCGACGTGATGCGTGGGCACCTCCCGCCAGTTGTGCCGCCAGTCGGTGCGGGAGTCGAGCAGGTCACGGCGGCTGGCCGCGGGGATTCCCTCGTCCACGGTCGGGTGGTCGAGGAGCGTGAGCATGCCGCACGAGCCCGCTGCCGCGTCGTGCGCCGAGCGGGCCTGGAGCGCCGGCAAATGGTGCAGGCCGACGGCTGCGGCTGGACGGCGGCGGGAGCCCCAGACGGAGAACGTGTTTGTGAGCGGGCCGGCAGCGTGCATCCAGCGGTGGTCGGTCGTGATCGGTTCGTCGTCCCACCGCTCTGCATTCCAATGGCACGCATCCCAACCCACCACGATTCGCCGCTCGAGTATCGAGTGCGGCATATGGGTGGCATCGGCTGGCGTTGTCAACGCGGATGCCACCGAGGTGTGTCTGTCGTTTGCCGAGACGATC
>JBIIOL010000620.1:0-2656 GCA_044336965.1 Pirellulales bacterium
GAAGGCGATTCAGGCCAGCGACCTCGGCCTCAATCCGCAGAGCGACGGCCGCGTCATCCGCATCACGATCCCGGCCCTCTCCACCGACGTGCGACGGAAGATGACCGCCCGCATCAAGGAACTGGGTGAAGAGGCCCGCGTGGCGATCCGCAACGTCCGCCGCGACGGCAACAAGGCGGCCGACACGGAGAAAGGCGACGGCACCCTCACCGAGGACGACTGCGACTCGACCAAGGAGGAGGTGCAGGAGCTGACCAAGAAATACGAGGCCAAGGTCGGCGATCTCGCGAAAGCCAAGGAAGCGGAAGTGATGGAGCAGTGAGCGGCGGACGCGTCTCGCGCCCCGGCAGGATGCAGCACCCACGGCAGGATGCAGAATATTGGGCGATCCAACTCGGTATGACCTTGCGCGGGACGATCTCCCCGTGCGGCTCGACGGCGTGGTGAAACGCTACGGCGGACGCACGGTGCTCGACGGCGTGTCGCTCGAGGTCACGCCGGGCGTCACCGGGCTCGTGGGCCCCAACGGCGCCGGCAAGAGCACGCTCGTGCGAGCGATCCTCGGACTCGTCCGGCTTGCCGCGGGAAGTGTCCGCGTGTTCGGCCTCGATCCTGCCAGCGAACCGCGGCGGGTGCGGTCGCTGCTCGGCGTCGTGCCGGAGGATGAATGCGCCGTGCCGGGCCTCTCCGGTGTCGAGATGGTGCGGTATGCGGCGCGGCTGTGTGGACTGCCTGGCAACGAGAGCCTGCGCAGGGCCCACGAGGTGCTCGATTGGTGTGACGCCGGGCAGGAACGCTATCGGCCCGTGGAGACGCTCTCGGTTGGCACGCGGCAGAAGGTGGCCTTTGCCGCGGCGATCGTCCACGATCCGCGGATGGTGATTCTTGATGAGCCGACCAACGGGCTCGATCCGCTTGAACGGCGTGCGATGCTCGGCCGGCTGGTCACGCTCGCCCGCGACCACGGCAAGACCGTGCTCGTCTCCACGCACGTGCTCCCCGACGTGCAGTCGATCTGCGATCGCGTGATCGTGCTCGCCCGGGGTCGTGTGCGGCTCACCGGTGCGATCGAACAGCTCACCCGGCCCGCGACCCCCGCACACCGCTTGGAAGGGGACGGCCCGCTCTCCGATCTCGCACGGCTGCTCACGGCCCGCGGCCTACCCGCCCGGATGGTCGACGGGGATGAGTCTGAGGCTACCGGAGCGATTCTGCTCGAACCTCCGGGATCCGATCGGATCGGTCTGGTCTGGGCGAGCGCCCGTGACGCAGGCGTGGTCATCCGCTCGCTCGAGCCGTCGGCCAGGCCGCTCGAGGAGGTCTTCGTCCAGACGCTCCGCGACGCCGATGCCGTCGATGGGAGAGACCGTGAAGCCGCGGACCGCGCACGGGAGGGAAGCCATGCCGCTCCATGACGTGGGCTATCGGCCGTGGCAGGGTGATCGGCGCGGCTCCGGCGCGACCATCGGAGTGATCGCATTGACGGGTATCAAGCTGGCGTGGACGAGCCGCTGGCTCCGCCGCATGGTGTTCTTCGCGTGGAGCCCCGCGCTCGTGTTCGCGATGAGCTTCTTCGCGTTCGAGCAGGCGATCGACGAGGGCCGGCTCGGGAACATGCGCGAAGCGGCCCGCGCTGGCCGCAATCTCGACGGTGTGGGAATGCTGGGCACGGTGCTGGCCGACACGCTGGGCCGGACGCCCGGATACGCCAAGGGCACGCGGGCCGTGCAGCCTGCCGGCGAGCCGCCCGTGGATGCCAAGGTCGACGTCGCCAACACGCGACGGGTGGTCTGGTCACGACTGCTGCTGGCCTTCATGCGGGTGCCGCAGGCGGTGCTGCTCGCCGTGGTCATCGGCTTGGTCGCGCCGACACTCGTGTCAAGCGATCTGCGGGCGAAGGCATGGCTCGTCTACTTCACGAGGCCCGTGGGACGGCTCGAATACATCCTTGGCAAGGCGGCCATTCTCGGCGTGCTCGTCGCGGCCATCACGGTGCTGCCGGCGCTGACATTGTGGCTGATGGGGGTGCTGGTGAGTCCGAGCGTATGGGTGGCTGTCGACACCTGGGATCTGCCGCTCAAGGCCGTCGCGGCGAGCGTCGTGCTCGCCGTGCCGACGGTGCTGTTGGCGTTGGCCTATTCTTCGGCCACAGCGGAGAGCAGGATCGCGAGCTTCGCCTGGTTTGCGACGTGGGCCGCCTGCTGGATCGCCCATTCGACGCTCACGACCGCCGACATGGTGGCGGCCTCCCGACAGGCCGAGGTGGCCGACGCGTCGGGGGGCGGCCAACGCGAGGGCCGGGCTGGGCCGTGGGGCGAGGATCCGTTTGGTGACCTCGAGGAGGACCGCTCCGTGACGGGACGGCAGTCGTCGTCGGCAGGCGGGTATCCTAAGGGCGGGCTGCGTGGTCGGTTTCGTTGGCTTACAGCGGCCGCCGGCATGGATCCGGTGATCGACCGCTGGGCCTGGCTTTCGCCCTACCATGCGCTCGGGGTCATGCAGGCCTGGATCTTTGGCATCGAGACAAGACCTCAGGCGGTCGTGCCGTCGCTGGTGTCGCTGGCACTGGTATCGATCGTCGCCGTGATCGTGCTGCTCAACAGGATCGACGCTCCCACCAGGGCGTGAACCGCTCGGGGATGGAATCCCTGGCGTT
>JBIIOL010000092.1:0-9236 GCA_044336965.1 Pirellulales bacterium
CCGCGGGCCAGGGCCCGTTCCACGTCGTCGTGGCCGTCACCATCTGCGGTGAGGCGGGCGACGAAGACGTCGCCAGGACGGCAGGCATCGGGATCGTCGGTGCAGCCCGCCGCACTGATGTCGTCGCAGGCGAAGAAGGTGGCCTCAGGCAGCACCTTCGACAGCAGGATGCCACGGCCTCCGCCTTTGCCGCCTCGGGCTCGCCGTGGACGCGGGCGGTCGCCCTCACCGTCGTGGTCGCGGAGCATATCGTCACGCATGCCGGCCTCCTGCCTGGTGCCGCGGCAACTGTGTGGTAACCACGGTCGCGTGGGCTTGTGAAAACGCTGCCACGTTCATCCTTGAACGTGTCGCCGGCAAATTGTCCGTGGGGCTCCAGATGGGTCAAGGTCGGCTTGGTTCGCCTAAAAAAAGCCTCCGCAGCCATCCCAGCTTGCCGGCCTGGCCGCCGGCGAGGGACGATGGGAAAGATGGCTACTCCCGCACACGCTCCCACGATCGAAACCACTCCGATTGACAGCACCCGCCGGCGTGTGCTCTGGATCGGGTCTGGCGACGGTCTGGAGTTTGTGATCGCCCGCACGGGGCTCGCAGCCCTCGCCGATGTGGTCGACGCCGAGAGCCCGGAGGCCGCCGTGGCCTCTGGTGTCGCGGGTTTGGCAGGCCAGTCCACGCCGACGCTCGCCGTGTTGGCCGCCGACAGGCCGGCGCGGTTCTCCGCTGACGACGCTGTCATCCTCTCGAAGGCATGGCCTCTCATGCCGATCGTGTCGGTGGCCTCGAGCCTGGTGGACGGCAGACGCCGAAGCGGACCGCCGCTGCCCGGGATAGAGGAGGTGCCTTGGCACGATCTCCCCGGCCGGTGCGGCTGGTGGCTGGCCGCACTCGAGAAGGGCGTTCCCACGAGCCTCGGCCTGCCCGCCACATCCCGCCGTGAGGAGCGTCTTTTGGAGTCGATAGGCGGCCTGCAATCCCACGCCGGCGAAGCCACTCCGGGGCACCCCGCCACGCTGATTCTGGCTCAGGGAGCCGTGTCGGTGGTGGCTGCGCGAGCCGACGATCTGGAGGGGCTCTGCGACCTGCTCACGGTCGCCGGTCACCGGGTGCTCGGCCGTCAGATTGGCCGTCCGCAGATCGATGAATCGGCTGACACGCTGGTGTGGGATGTGGGCGACCTCGAAGCCGGCGACCTCGAGTGGCTGCGCCTGCTGGCGGCCAACCGGCCGGGGCTGTTTATCGTGATGCTCGACAGCTTTCCACGGGGCGACTCGGTGGCGGCGGCGTTGCGGGCCGGAGCCGCCGCTGTGCTGGGCCGGCCTGTCAACTTGGAAGCGCTCGCCGGCTCGCTCATGCGTCGGCGGACTCTTCGATCAGCGCAAAGTGACCGCTAAAAACCTCTGCATCCGGTCTTGGCTGGGCTGGCAGCCGCCGCTAGCATCTCCGCCTTGAACCGCTTTCTGACCAAGCCGGCGCGGAGCCCGTCATCACCTCTTGTGACGACGCTGCTCGCCTGTTTGCTCCTCGGCTGTGCGGCCGCCGGCTGTGCCCATCTGGCCGCCGCGCCGGGCTGGCATGCGGCCACCATCCAGAAGGTGCCGCTTCCGTGGTCCGCTACGGACGGTCTGCCGTCCCGCGCCGAGATCGTCGCTGGGCAGCTCGTGATTCACACCGACTTCCCGTTGGCCGAACAGCACAGGATCATCCGTGAGCTGGAAAGCCTTCGGGCCGACGTGAGCCAGCAACTCGGCCTGCCGATCTCCGACGAACCGGTGCATCTCTACTTGTTCGAAAACAAACAGCGTTACGACGACTTTGCGGCACGCCAGTTTCCCGGTTTTCCACCGCGACGGGCCTTCTTCGTCGAAACCGATACCACGCTCTCCGTCTTCGCAGTCTGGCAGGACAGGATCGCCGAGGATCTGCGACATGAGACGACACACGGCTATGTGCATGCCGTCGTGCCAACGATTCCGCTCTGGCTCGACGAGGGTGTCGCCGAGTATTTCGAGCTGCCCCGCAGCGAGCACGGCATCCACGCGGCGCACGTGGCGTATCTCTCGGGCCGTCTGCTCGAGGGCACGTGGCGGCCCGACCTCGACAGAATGGAGGCACTCGCCTCCGCGGGCGAGCTGTCTCAGGACCACTATGCCGAGGCCTGGTGCTGGACGCACTGGCTGCTGAATACCACGCCCCAGCGGCGTCGGCTGCTGCAGGATTTTCTTACTGACGTCCGCCGCGACGGCCAGACAGCCCCGCTTTCGGCGAGGCTACGGCACACAGAGGGCCTGAGCACCGACCTCGCTGCCGCGGTCCGGGCGCATCTGGAATCGCTCGTTCCTGCGCCGAAGTGACTGGCTGAAGAGACGCCGTTCGCGGCCATTGTGGCCGCCGCGATTCATCCCCGGTGTCCCCCGGCTTCCGTCGGGGGATTCTTCATTTCTTCGTCTCGCCCTTGCGGAAGAGCGTGCCGCGTTCGGCGGTCTCGAAGCCGAGCTTCGTGAAGAGGTGCTGCGCCGGCTCGTTCGTCAGCGTCACGTGTGCCTCCGCCAACGTCACGCCCTCCTGCGCGAGATCGTGCAGCGACTCGGCCACGAGGTAGTGGGCCAGACCCTGACGCCGCCTGGCTCCCTCGACCCCCACGTGCATCAATCCCGCCGCCGACACGCCCCACGCCGCAGCCAAGGGCTGCATGTCCCAGTACGACGCCGTGCCGAGCAGGTCGTCGCCGGCCCCGCGCAGTTCGTAACGACGCAGTGCGATCCCGGTCGTGGTGGCCGCCTCCCACCACGTCCGCCGCGCCGGCTCGTCGATCACGCGGAGCGTCGTCGCCCGCCGGATCGCCAATTGCAGTCGGTTGACGGGCGGACGGAATCCGGCGAGCGGCCGCCGCAGCACGCCAATCCGCTCCGCCTCGGCATATCCCGCCCGACGGAAGATCTCCTGCATGCAGGGCGTCGAGTCGAGGATACCCGGCAGGTCGGCGCCGCCGTAGAGTCCCAGGTAGAAGCTCCGCATCTCGGCCGAGCCCCCGCCCAGAAGTGTCGTCGCCCCACGTCGTCGCAGATAGTCTTCACACCGCTCGAGCAGGCCGGCCCCGATCCGCTCCTGTTCGGCATGCGGCACCACCACGACCAGCAGCGTTGTGCCCACCGCCGTGGCGATTGCCGAGTGATCGGCATTCGGACCGAAGGCGGCGTGGGCGAAGCCGACCACGCGGCCGTCGTCGACGGCAACGACGAGCCCTTCCCGATCGAAGTAGGGTTTGGAGAAGACGCAGGCTTCGAGCAACGCGGAGGTCATCGGCTGCATGGCCGACGGTCCCAGGTCAGCCGACCTCCAGATGTCGGCCAGCTTCGGTGGATCGTCGTTGCGGAAGCAGCGGAATTCGATCACGCGGGCGACTCCGACACAGGGCTGTCGCCAGCCAGCCGGACATAGATCCGTCCGGCGTCGGCGCGGACTTCGTGAACCGTCTGCCGCACGGTGGCACTGAGACGGTGACGCCCCGTGGTCGCATCAAACTGCCAGCCGTGCCACGGGCAGGTCAGGGTCGTGCCGCAGAGCACCCCGGTGCCGAGTGGGCCGCCCTGATGGGGACAGAGTCCGTCGATGGCGTGCAAGGTGCCGTCGACGTTGGCGATGGCCACCATGCGGTCGCCGGCCAGTCGCTCGATGCTCGCGCCGGGCGGGCATTCGGCAACATCGGCGATAGGGATCCAGTCGCTCATGTCCACGACATCGATCCAGGGCGAGGCGGGGGGGGAGAGATCACGCAGCGGCACGCGCCACTGTAGCCTTTGCAGGGCCTCCCCGCCATCGCCTGTGCACCCACCAGTATTGGGCAGGGGCCCGGCGGATCACACGTTCCAGGAGCGAGGTGTACCACTGCGAAATCGCCTTCAGGTCGGCCGACTCAGGGCCTCCCTCTGCCGGGTCGGCGACCCCCTCGAGACGGAGATCGTAGTCGAACAGTCGGCGTCGCCGCGTGGCCGAGCAGACGATCATCGGCGCCGACGAGGAGAGGGCAAACACGCCGATCGCCTTGTGCACACTCGCCGGCCGGCCGAAGAAGTTGACCCAACAACCCTTGGGCCCGGCCGCCTGATCGCCGAGCAGTCCAATCACGCCGTTGTTCTCCAGCACGATTGCCACATCGGGCGCGCTCCCCTTCTTGGGCAGGATGATCTGGCCTCGCGACTCGCGAAACTTCGTCACGAACCGGTCGAGCAGCGGGTTGTCGAGTTCGCGGGCCACCGAGTAGATGCGAAAGCCGAACAGGCCGAACACAAACGCCGACATCTCGAAGTTGCCGTAGTGGCCCGACAGAATCACCTTCGGACGGTCGGCCCACAGTTCCCGCAGAAACCGCTCCATGTCATGGATTCGCAGGTGTCGCCGCCAGGTGGTCTTGCGGATCACCCGTTCGGAATGGGCGATCTCGATCACCATCAGGAGCAGATGCTCCCACATGCCGCGGGCCGTCTCGCGGGCCTGCTCGGGGGTCCACTCGGGAAACGCCTGCTGGAGATTCTCGCGGACTACCTGCCGCCGGATCTTCACCCGGTTGGCGAGGAAGTTCGACGCCCTGCGGGCGAACCGCTCGCAAAAACTCCGCGGCAGCGACTGCACCACGCAGATGGCGACACGGACCGCCACGTAGGTAATCCAATCGACGACCTGAGTGGTGAGTGAACGGCGCATCGACAGACCATCCCTGACTTCTCGGCGGCATGTCCCTACGCCGCGTGCCGGAATTCTCGCGAACCCCCGCCTGTCTATCCAGATCGGTTCCGGCCGGCACCGGGATTCACAGCCCGTCACACTGGGGCGGCTTTTCAGCCATCCCCCCCCGCTCAGCCCCCCCCTGCGGTCTCAGGGGCAGCCACCTGCACGAGCACCAGGGCCACGCTGACGGCGTTGAACAGGCCGTGGAGGATGATCCCGGGCACGATCGAGCCGGTCTGCCGGGCCAGGTAGCCGGCCACGAGGCCAAAGAAAAAAAGCGGCATCCACGCCATCCCCTGCCCCACGTGGGCGGCCGCGAAGGCCAGAGACGAGAGCCCGATAGCCGTCAGCCCGCCCCACCGCGGTTCCTGGCGTTCGAGCCAGCCCTCGAGCCACCCTTGCAGCACCCGACGAAACAGAAACTCCTCGGCCACCGGAGCGGCGACCACGGCCGCGAAGACGACCAGCCCGATCGACAGTGGGTCGCGGTGGGCATTGAGAAAATCGATGATCGCATGGCGATACGGCACGAACCGGTCGAGCACCGCAGCCAGCGCCAGGAGCGGCGCCAACAAAAGCAGAAGGCCTGCCACTGCGAGCCGGGCATCGTCGCGGAGCCTGCCCAGCCCGAATCCCAGCGCCGGCCATCCCGCGCCTCGCAGCAGCAGGTGCGAGGCAGAAACAGCCGTGGCGGCGAGCATGGCGATGCTGCCGGCGGCCAGCCTCATCTGCAACGTCGCATCCGCTGGCATGCTCTCTGCTGCGAGCACCTGAAATCCGAGAAACGCGAGCACGGCGGCAGCAACGTCGGCGCCACTCCAAAGCACTGGTCCGTGCGGCCGTGCGTCAACCGCCGGGAGCCCCTGTTGGGCTCGCCGTCGGATCAGCCACGCCACGGCCAGGCTGACACCGAAACCGCAGGCGGCCAGCACCCAGGCGAGAATCATCTCCTGGCCCGAAGACGCACCGCTGGCCACGTCAGGAATCTCGATCTCCATCAGCCGCGATCTCCGCCACTGGTTTCCGGCTTCGCAAGCATGCCGCGGGCCGCGATCAGATATTCCACGCCCGACCAGACCGTCGAGGCCACTGCCGCCCATGCCACACCGACGGCGACTGTCCGCACGCCCATGCCTCCGACCGTCTGCTCTGGCGCGGCCCGCGCCACGAGTTCGAGCGCGATCGCCAGGCACTGCAGCACCATCTTCAGCTTGCCGGAGAACGCCGCCGAGAAATCATGCCCGGTACGTTCCATCTCCGCGCGGACGGCCGTGACCACTAATTCCCTGACGACCACCACCACCGCCATCCACGGCAGGATCGCCGACGCACCGCCCCGCGCCGCCAAAAGGATAAACCCGCCGCAGACGATCACCTTGTCGACGAGCGGGTCGAAAATTCTCCCCAGCCGGCTCACCTGATGAAACCGCCTCGCCCACCAGCCATCGACCCAGTCGGTCGAGGCCGCCACGAGAAAGAGCACCGTCGCCGCGGCATACCGCTCCTGTTCGATCACGCCAAACAGCACGATCGCGAGGACGAGCCGCGCCGCCGACAGCATGTTCGGCACGGTCCAGACACGGTTCAATGAATCAGGCTTTTGCATGGTCACCATACGTTACGTCGCGGTGGCGTGTGGCACGGGATCTACGCACGACGAAAACCCCTGGCGGAAGCTGGGCGATCGCGAACCAAGGCAATCCCATCGCTTACGCTCCGGGCTTTTATAACCGGTCCCATAAAAGCCCCCGGCGCAAGCCGAGGGATTCCCGTGCTCCCATAAAAGCCCCCGGCGCAAGCCGGGGGACCCCTATCCACCGTCGACGAGCATGCCGCAGCCGGCGAACCAATACGCGTGACGTCAGCACATCCCACAACGAGCAACGTCAGCCCGCCTCACTTGGCACGCCCGCAAGGTCGTAGCCGCTCGACGCCACGATCTCCACCGGCAGGATCCGGCCCGTGAGCGGCCGTGCAGCCGAACTCCCCGGGGCGGTCACATAGACCACGCAGTCGATGTCGGGCGCGTCGGCTTGTGTCCGTCCGATCCAGACATCCTCGCGCTCCTCGCTCTGCCGGTCGATGATCACGTCGAGCGTCTTGCCGATCTGCCGCCGCGTGTGTTCATGCGCAATCGCCTGCTGCACCTCCATCAGTTCATCCCGCCGCGCCGCTTTCTCCTCGTCGGGCATGTGCCCGTCGAGCCTCGCCGCCGGCGTGTCGGGCTCCAGCGAATAAGTGAACACGCCCACCCGCTCAAACTTCCACTGCTTCGCGAAGGCGACCATCTCCTCGAATTGTTCGCGGGTCTCACCGGGAAAGCCGGTGATAAACGTCGTCCGCAGCACGAGGCCTGGGATTCGGCTCCGCAGTTTCGCGAGCAGTTCCTCGGTCGGCCCACGTGCGACGCGGCGTTGCATCCGCTTCAGCACCGGATCGCTGGCGTGCTGGAGGGGCATGTCGAGATAGGGAATGATCTTCGGGCTGGTGGCGATCTTGTCGATGAGGCGATCGGTGAAGTGGATCGGGTAGAGATACATCAGCCGGATCCACTGGATCCCGTCCACCTTCTCGAGTTCTTCGAGCAGCTCCACGAGCCTAGGCTCACCGTAGAGGTCCATGCCGTAGTAGGTCGTGTCCTGCGCGACGATCACCAGCTCCTTCACGCCGTCGGCGGCGAGTTCGCGGGCCTCGCGGATCACCTCCTCGATCGGCTTGGTGGCATGCTTACCCCGCATCTTGGGAATCGCGCAGAAGGTGCAGGTGCGGTCGCAGCCTTCGGAGATCTTGAGGTAGGCCATGTGCCGCGGTGTGACCCGCATGCGGCCCGAGTCGTCGAGGGCGCGGGCGGGCGCGGGGCGAAAGATGCTCCGCTGGTCGCCGAGGCCGCCGATGAGCCGTTCGGCCGCGCGGGCGATCTCGTCCCGCGAGAAGACGCCGATCACGGCATCCACTCCGGGCAGTTCGGTAAGCAGCGACTCCTTCTGCCGCTCGGCCAGGCAGCCGGCCACGATCACACCGCGGGTGCCGCCGGACCGCTTCAGGTCGAGCATCTCGTTGATCGCGGCATACGACTCCTGGCGGGAGGCGTCGATGAAGGCGCAGGTGTTCACGACCACGATATCGGAGCCCTGCGGCTCGCCGACAAGCTGCCAGCCGTCCTCGCGGAGCAGGCCGAGCATCCGCTCGCTGTCGACGAGGTTCTTCGGGCAGCCGAGGCTCACCATGGAAAACGTGCCGCGGCAGGTGGCCGGATCGACCGGCAGGGCGGCCGCCATCACGGCCGTGCCGCTGCCGCAGGCCGCGCCCGTAGCCGAAGGATCGACGATCGGAAGGGTTGAAGCGTGCGTCATGTCAGGCCTGCCCGCCGATCAGCTTGTCGAGCTCCTCGCGGAGCTTCGGCAGGATCGCATCGTAGGGGTAGGCCCCGAGTTCGGCCGAACGCTTCTTCAAATTGACATGGGTCGGGCCGCACCAGAGGCCGAGGTCGGCGTCGTCGGTCTCGCCAGGGCCGTTCACACGGCAGCCCATCACGGCGATCGTGATGGCATGATCCTTCGCGTAGGCCGTCATCTCCTTGACCTGCTTGGCCAGCTCGATGAAGGCCTCGTTCTCCACGCGGGAGCAGCTCGGACAGCTGATGATGTTGAGCGAACTGAGGCCGTAGTCGACGACGCTCCTCACCCTGCCGGCCGCGATGTCACTCAAGATGGCCTGGGCGGCGGCGATCTCCTGGGGCTTGTCGGCATTGGGCACCGTGAGCGACACGCGGACGGTGTCGCCGATGCCGCGGCTGATCAGCTGCTCGAAGGCGATCCGCGTCTTGATGATGCCGTCGGGCGGCATGCCTGCCTCGGTCACGCCGAGATGAAGGGGCACGTCAGGCCGGGCCTCGGCAAACCGCCGGTTCACCTCGATCACCTTCTTCGGATCGGAGTCCTTGAGCGAGACGGCATACCGCGTGAACCCGATCGAGTCGAGCAGTTCGCAGTGCTCGAAGGCGCTGGCCAGCATCGGCCCGAGGGAATCGTCCTCAGAGAACTGTTCCTTCTTGGCGGGATCGACGCTGCCGCAGTTCACACCCACCCGCAGGGCACAATCGTTCTTCGCGGCCACGTCGGCGATGAACTTCACCTTGTCCTGCCAGGGCTTGGTCGGCTCGTGGTGGTAGAGATGGCCGGGGTTGTATCGCAACTTATCGACGTGCGGAGCCACGTCGACGGCGAGGCGGTAGTTTTCCTGGAGGTCGATAGCGAGGTTGGCCTGTGTGCCGGCCCGAATGGCGGGCAGGGCGGCGGCGTCGGACTTGCTGTCGACGGCGATCCGCACGACGCCGGCCCCGGCGGCATGCAGGGCATTGGCCTGGGCGAGCGTGGCGGCCACGTCGGTCGTGTGGGTGGCAGTCATGCTCTGGGCGGCGATGGGGTGGCCGGCCCCGATCGTGATGCTCCCGATCCGCACGGCCCGCGTTGGATTTCGCTTTAACTCGACCACGGCATCCTCTCCAGCGA
>JBIIOL010000591.1:0-2650 GCA_044336965.1 Pirellulales bacterium
ATCACGCAGGCGGGCAGGCCGGCCGCCTCCAGCTTCGCGCGGGCCTCATGGAGGATCTCGGGAGAATAGTTCGAGCCGCTGCGACCGCCGCGGAGCATCAGCACGCCCCATGGGTTGCCGGTGGTCGTGACGACGCAGGTGCCCCCGTCGTTGTCGATGCCGAGAAAGCTGTGGGAGGCCCGCGACGACTGCATCGCATCGACAGCGGCCTGGAGCGAGCCGTCGGTGGAGTTCTTGAATCCCACCGGCATCGACAGCCCGCTGGCCATCTGCCGGTGCGTGGGGGATTCCGTCGTGCGGGCGCCGATGGCACCGAGCACGATCGTGTCGGCGATGTACTGCGGCGTGATCGGCTCGAGGAATTCCGTCGCCGTCGGCATCCCCAACCGGGCGATCTCGATGAGCAGCCCGCGGGCCAGCCGCAGGCCGGTCGCCACGTCGAACGAATCATCGATGTGGGGATCGTTGATCAGCCCCTTCCACCCGACCGTCGTCCGTGGCTTCTCGAAATAGACCCGCATCACGACGAGCAGGCGATCGTTCACCCGGGCCGCGAGCTTCAACAGCCTCCCGGCATAGTCGCGGGCGGCGTCAAGGTCGTGGATCGAGCACGGGCCGACGATGGCCATCAGGCGGGAATCCTCTCCTGCAAGCACCCGTTCGACCGCCTGCCTGCCCTCCACGATCGTTCGGGTGGCGGCGTCGTCCAGCGGCAGCAGTGCCGCCAGCCGGGCCGGGGGCACCAGAGGCTCCAGGCTGCGGATGCGGAGGTTCGACGTGGACGGTGCGGCGGCAGCCGGACGAGGAGCGGTGGGGGCGTTCATCCCACTACTCTACACCACGTCCCGGCTGCGAAATGCGGGCAAGACTTGGAGACCGTTGGAAGGACCGTAGTCCGGTCCCAGATCGGGTCTTTCCCGTTGTGAAGCCAGCATGCGTCGCCGTCGTCGCCGCCTTCTGGGCGGATCACCGAAGCTGCACCATCGGGTCTACTGCATCGAACTGCATCCGGCGGTCAGGCGGCAGGCCCGCTTCCGCCGGCAAAATCCGCACGCCCGATACGACGCCACATGCCTCTATGTGGGCTCGACTGGCCTCGATCCCGAGGCACGGTTCGAAAACCATCTCCGCGGACACAAGGGCTGCCCGCTGGTGCGGACCTATGGCGTTCGCCTGCGGCCCGACCTGTTCGCTGATTTTCCGGCCATGACCTGGGAGGACGCAGTCGCCACGGAAGTCGCCTACGCGCAGGAACTCCGCGAACTCCGCTACGCTGTTTACCAGCGTTGACCGGCATGGCCGACGGCAGCCGGCGGCCATCGCGCCCGCGCCTTTCCCCTCCTGCACGTCGGGCATTTGACCGACCGTGGCGAGGCTGGTTCAATCCGGTCGCGGCACTGCGACGGCGCGGCCGCCAGGAGGCTTTGACAACCGGCGGACGGGAAGGAGCTCGCAGCAGTGACCAGGCATATCTTCGTGACCGGCGGTGTCGTCAGTTCGTTGGGCAAGGGGCTCACGAGCGCCTCGATCGGCATGCTGCTCGAGGCCCGCGGCCTGCGGGTCAAGATGCAGAAACTCGACCCCTACATCAATGTCGATCCGGGGACGATGAGCCCCTATCAGCACGGAGAGGTCTACGTGCTCGACGACGGCAGCGAGACCGACCTCGATCTCGGCCACTACGAGCGGTTCACCTCCACGCCCCTCACGCGGCGGAGCAACTACACGACCGGCCAGATCTACCTGTCGGTGATCAACAAGGAGCGACGTGGCGAGTTTCTCGGGAAGACGGTGCAGGTGATTCCCCACGTCACCAACGAGATCAAGGAGATGATCACCAACCTCGGCGATGCCGACACCGACGTGGTGATCACCGAGATCGGCGGTACGGTGGGCGACATCGAGAGCCTGCCGTTCCTGGAGGCCATTCGCCAGATTCCGCTCGAGGTGGGCCGCGAGAACTGCATGTTCATCCACCTCACGCTCGTGCCGTATCTGAAGGCGGCGGGCGAACTCAAGACCAAGCCGACGCAGCACTCCGTCGGTCTGCTCCGGCAGATCGGCATCCAGCCCGACGTGCTCGTCTGCCGTACCGAGCGGGCCCTGGACGTCTCCGACCGTGAGAAGATCGCGCTCTTCTGCAACGTGCCGCTCGAGGCGGTGATCGAGGAACGAGACAAGGACTTTTCGATCTACGAGGTGCCGCTCTCGCTCCAGTCGAACCGGATCGACGAGATCGTCCTCCGGAGGTTCGGAATGCAGGCCGGTCCGGCGGACCTGGAGCAGTGGCACGACCTGCTCCACAGGCTCCGTAACCCCGAACACGAAATCTCGATCGCCCTCGTCGGCAAGTACGCCGAGCACCGCGATGCCTACAAGAGCATCTACGAAGCACTCGACCATGGCGGCATCGCCCACCGCACGCAGGTGCGGGTGCAGCCGATCAAAAGCGAGGATATCGAACGCGAGGGTGCCGAGCGGCTGCTCGCCGGCTTCGACGGCCTCATCGTGCCCGGTGGATTCGGCGAGCGGGGTGTCGAGGGCAAGGTTGAGGCGATCGGTTTTGCCAGGGAGCGGCGGATGCCCTTCCTCGGCATCTGCCTGGGGATGCAGTGCGCGGTGATCGATGTCGCCAGAAACTGCGCAGGCC
>JBIIOL010000592.1:0-2649 GCA_044336965.1 Pirellulales bacterium
TGCGGATCTCCGCCGTGTAGCCGGTGTCGACGTCGCCGGGCGCGTTGGGTGTGGACGGCGTGCCGTCGGCCTTCGGCTTGAGCTTTACGGCGCGGGCGACGGTGTGCGGCGGATCGTCCCGCAGCCATTCAGAGTCGAGGAACATGATGCCGTGCGCGGTCAGCGTGCCCTTGGCGACGGGCCACTCCGGATGCGGCACGATGCAGAAGACGTCGTTGAATTGATTGAGCGCGTTGTGGTGGATCTCCCACATGAACTGCTCGTCGCTGAAGGAAATGAAGAACTCCACGACGTCGACCTTCGTGGCCGGATCGTAGATCGAGGCGCCCGGCCGCTGGTTCCCCTCGGGGCCCTCGGTGCGGTTATTTCCCAGGGCGAGGAGGTTCCCGTCGAAGGTCTCGTAGCCGATGGAGAGGTAGTTTCCATCCCAGACATACTTCGCGACCATCCGCTTCTCGGCGGACTTCTGCCCTTGCTTGCTGCCGAGGGAATCGACCTCGACCGGCTTGGCGATCTGCCAGACGGGCTCGTCGAGCACGCCGTCGACGACGACCGGCTCGACAGTTTCGGGAATCGACTCCGCGGCACGAAGAGGCCCGGCGCCGATGACGCACGCCAGCATGGGAAGGACGCAGCCGATGAGAGGAATAAAGTATTTCATCGTTTCAAAACGGGGTTCACCCAGTTGGCGGCATCGAACTTGTTACCGTCGTTGCCATCGGTCACGACCAGCCGCAGCCGGTTGACGCCGGCGACGTTCACGTCGACATCCCGCGGCGCATCGAGCCCCGACATGATCGGACTGGCCCAGAGCTTCCTGCCGTCGCCATAGACCTCGAACGCGACCGTGCCACGGCCCTCCGTCATCGCATCCACGCCGACCTTGCTCGTGAACCGGCTGAATCGGCCGTTCAGCGGAATCTCGAGCAGACTCCGCGCGAACGTGCCCACGCCGTTGGCGAAGGCTTCCTGATCGATCCTCAAGGGGGCGCCGACGATGTTGCGGGCATACCGGGGCGTGCCCACGTTTTGATCCGCATGCACCGCCCCCACGGTCGAGAGCGGGAAATCCTCCCCCCGCCAGGCAAACGCGGTCCAGGTGGCGGTGTTTGCCGGCGTGGAATAGCGGACCTCGACGTCGGCCTCCGGCCTGCCGCCGAGCGCCGCGGCGTCGATGACGACGATCGATTCCCGCAGGCCGCCCGACAACTCTTTCTCCGAGCGGCGGAGATCCCAGCTGCCGACCGGGCTGCCGTTGACGACCACCTCCGCCAGCTGGCCCGTCGCATCGAGCAGGAACTGCTTTTTGAGCACGAGCCCGCTGCCCGGGGGCACGGCGATCGTGAACGCCTCCGCGCCGCCCGACGGGAACACGACGCCGGTCATTTCCCGGGGCTCTCCGGCCACAGTGCGGCCCACGATCGCCTGCTTCTGGCCGCCCGCAAGCCGATACTTCTGGCGGCCGCCGGGCTCCGGCCGGAAGGCGGCGAGCACCCGCTGCGACCACTCACCTTCGGCGCCGTCGCGGACCTGGAGCCGCGCGAGCGCCTCCGCGAGCGGCTCGGAGCCGGCTTTGAGCGTGAAGCGGCAGGGCACCTTGCCGACCGGATACCAACCCTGCTTCTCGGGCACCGTCGCGCCGAACAGGTCGCGGGCTTCCGTCACCGCGACGCCCGTTCCCGCGAACGAGAGCCAGCCCGCATCGTCGTTGCGCCAGACGATCACGTGCGTCGATCCGCCGCCGCCCTCTTGCAGCACCGCCCGCGTGCGGCCCGGCACGACGTCCGCCACTTCGAACCGCTCGCCGACGGGAGCCTCGGCCAGCCATCTGCGCACCTGCGCGATCGCCCAATAGGCGGGCTTGAATTGATATGCCGCCGGCTTCTCCATGAGCGGGGGAACGACGAGACTGCGGCGGTAGGCGAGGCCAAGGCCGAGGCGGGCGTAGTCGGCGTTGCGGAGCTCGAGCACGGAACGGACATCGGGCCCGTCCACGAGCAGCGCGGCCCGGGCGAGATAGGCGGCCTGATCGAAGGCGTCGAGCCCGTCGGCATCCCGCTCGACCGCCCAATCGAGATCGGTGAACAGGATGGTGCGCGGCTGCTTCGTGCCCGGAGGATTCAGCACCGCACGCAGATCGCGGGTGTAGGCGACGACGCCCGCATCTTCGGGCGAGAGCCGGCCCACGTCGAGCCGCACGTTCACGCCGGTCATCGAGTCGAGGCCGCCGGCCTTCCCCAGTTCGTGCAGGTAGGTGAGGGCCGTCTCGCGGCCGAGCCCACCAAGATAGACGGGCTTGTTTTTTCCGTAGATCCGCCGCCATTTGTCGGTCGACTTGAGAAACGGCAGCAGCTTTTCCGGCGGGAATGCCATCGGGCCGGTGCTGTCGGGGCTGTCCCAGAGAATCCAGCCGCTGACGTCGTCGGCCGCACCCCGCATCACCTCCTCGACGAAGTTGTCCCAGTCGTCGAGCCGTTCCGGAACCATGAACGTGTTCACCGCCTGGCCCACGTGCCGGTTGGGCCGGACGAACGTGCCGGCCTTCACCTGCTCCATGCCGCCCTGCGCCGCCCAGAAGGCGGAGTAGCCGAGCAGCAGATAGGGCTCACCCCCAGCGGAGCTCACCCGCTTCGCCCGACCCTTGATCGT
>JBIIOL010000593.1:0-2645 GCA_044336965.1 Pirellulales bacterium
GCGTTGGTTGGACATCCGGGCCGTGAGGGTCGAAAATCAGGTCGGTTTGGCATGGCGCGATGTGACCGAGCGACACGAGGCAGACGCAAAACGATTGGCCTACGAGGAGCAGTTCCGACTGCTGGCGGAAAACTCCTCGGACGTCGTCATTCGCATCGGCCGCGACGGCACGGTCCTGTGGGTGTCGCCTTCGGTCACATCCGTGCTCGGCTGGTCGCAGGCCGATTGCATCGGTCGCCTGAGCGACGACTTCTTCGCCACGAGCGAGGGTCGGGAGCAGTTTCGACGTGAGTTGCAGACTGCGTTGATGGGGCAAGCGGTCGTGCTCCGTAGCCAGTTGGCGGCCAAGGGAGGCGACGTCCACTGGGTGGAAATCCACGCCGGCCCCTTCCGGACCGAGGCGGGGCAGATCGACAGCATCGTAGCGTCGTTTCGGGGCATCGATGCTGAAGTCCGTGCCGAGGCAATCCTCGAGCGTCGCGCCAGTACGGACGAACTGACGAACCTCCTCAATCGGAAGGAGGCGCTCAAACGGGTTGAAATCCTCAACAAACGCGGAGGTCAACAGCTGGCCGCGCTGTGGTGCGACATCGACCGCTTCAAGGTGGTGAACGACACCTACGGGCACGCCGCCGGGGATGCCGTGCTCAAAGCCCTTGCCGACAGGATTCGCGGCTGCCTGCGGTCGACCGACGACATGGGGGCCAGGATCGGCGGGGACGAGTTGCTGGTGCTCCTCCACGGCGTCCGCGATCTGAAAGACGCGACGGACATCGCCGAGAAGCTGCGTCGCGCCGCCGCGGAGCCGATTCCGACCGTGGCGGGGCCGATCACGATCACGCTCAGCATCGGCGTGACGATCGCCCGCCCCGACGAGCGGACCGACGCCCTCATGGCGCGTGCCGACGACGCGACGTATCAGGCGAAGAATCGCGGGCGAAACCAGGTGGTGGCGTTCGAGGAGCCGGTCGCCGCGGGGGCGTGAAAGGCCGGACTGGGATTTGTTGAACCGCCGTGCTGGCCTGCCGGCCGGGAGGGTGCAATAGTTGCCGAGAGACTTCCCAGGGAAGCCTCAGACAGGGACCCCCATGCACATCAAGCGCGCCCTCATCACCGCCGCCGGCAGGGAGCAGCAGCGGCTGCCGCTCCAGCGGCTTGTGGATCGTGACGGCGTCCCGAAGACGGCGCTCGAAATCATCGTCGAGGAGGCCGTGGCGGCAGGGGCCCACGAGGTGGGCATCGTCGTGCGGCCCGGCGACGAGGCAGCCTTCCGCGCGGCCGCCGGCACCGCGGCCTCGCGGCTCGAACTGATTCCCCAGCCGGAGCCGCTTGGCTACGGCAACGCCGTCAGTGTCGCCCGCGACTTCATCGACGGCGAGCCATTCCTGCATTGCGTGGGGGACCACCTCTACGTGAGCGACATCGACCGCCGCTGCGGGCAGCAACTCGTGGCGGTCGCCGAAGCGGAACAGTGCAGCGTGTCGGCCGTGCAGCCGACGCGGGAGAGCATGCTGCCCTACTTCGGCGTGATCGGCGGTCGGCGCGTACCGCAGACAAAGAATCTCTACGAGGTCGACACCGTCCTCGAAAAGCCGACGCCCACGCAGGCCGAGCAGGAGCTGATCGTGCCGGGGCTCCGCGCCGGCCATTATCTCTGCTTCTTCGGCATGCACGTTCTCACGCCCGTGATCTTCGATCTGCTCGATGCGCTCGGCGACTCAGGCCGCCGTCAGGTCTCGCCCGCCCTGGCCATGCTGGCCGGCCGCGAGCGCTATCTGGCCTACGAGGTCGCTGGCAACCGCTCCAACCTCGGCGTCACCTACGGCCTGCTGGTCGCGCAGCTCGCGCTTGCCCTCTCGGGGAAGGATCGCGCCGACATCCTGAGCCAGATCGTCGACCTGCTGGCCCGCCAGCCTCACGCCACATGAGCCGTCCCGTGGTCGCCAGTCGTTTGGTTGCGATCATCGAGTCCGACGAGCCGGCGATCCGCGACCAGTCGCTGGAAAGCGTCTGTGACGCGGCGACGGCCGACGAACTGCTCGCCGAGGCGGCGGCACTCGAGGCCTTTCGCCATGCGAGCACGAGCCTCTACCACCGCGTGCGGGCGCTGTTTTTCCTGGCCGGCATCCATCGCTTCCACCTTCCCGCTCGCCTGTCGGCCGGTGGCCGCGCCGCCGCCCTCATCCCTCATGCCGGGTACGACCATCTGCTCCATCGGCGGTTCGAGGAGGCGATTGCCGAGTTTCTGGAGAGCCAGCGGGATCATGAACCGTCCGATGCGATCTCGAGCGCTCTCGCGGTCAGCTACCGTGAACTCGGCCTGCAGACGCTCGCCAATCAGGTCCGCAAGAGCGTTCGGTCGCTGCGGGGCAACCAGTGGATGTTTCGCGTCGGACATCCGGCCGACCACCCGCTCCGCATCCGCTCTGAACTGCTGGTCCGTAGCGAGAACGGCACCTTTCCGTTGCTCCGCGAATCGACACCGGTGCGGATGGACCTCTCGCACTCCTGCTGGAGCGACGTCTTCTTTCTCGGGATGGACTATCCCGAGGGGGCGCGGGTGCTCAACGTGTCGATCGACCTGGGCGTGCACGGCCGTGATGCCGCCCCCAAGCCGCCGGTCGAGGCCTACCTGCGGGTGATCG
>JBIIOL010000094.1:0-9209 GCA_044336965.1 Pirellulales bacterium
CCGGTGTGCTGCCGGTGGTAGTCGAGCTCCGCGGCTTCCTGCGGCGCGGCGTGCAGCAGTGTCTCGACGCGGGCCTTGTCGGCATCCGACCAGTCTTCGTAGTCGTTGGGCCAGACTGTATGGTTTTCGACAACGAGGGCTTCGCGATAGAGATCAAACGCGTTGGGCATGCGCGGTGGCTCCGGATGGCAAGGCGGTGCGGGCGGCCTTCTTGTTGTCCCGCTGTATCGTCCCGCTGGAGCCGTCAGTATACAGTGCAGCGGCGGCAGGTGCGGCCAGCCCGATCGCCCGCCGAAGGATCGTGCGAAAGGATCATGCTCGATGTCGCAACCGCCCCCCTCCCAGACCGACTCTGCACGAGCCGTCGGCACCTCGCGCGGCACCTGGCTCGTGGCCGGGTTGCTGCTGCTGGGGCTCGCGGCGGCAATCACCGGCATCTGGTTCCAGCGGCATCAGACCCGCCGCTGTCTCGAGTTCTACGGCCCGGCGGCGGCCCGACGGATCGCGGCGGCCCCCACAGTCGAACTGCTGCTGGTCCAGCCAGGGCAGGGGCCCGGCCAGCTCAACGCCCAGACGCGGATCGATATCTCGAAAGCCCCGGGGCTTGTCCATCTCCGACGCGGGCTCGTCGAGGACGCCAACTTCCGTTGGCAGGCAGGCGGCGGCGCGGTGCCGGAGCGACTGCCGCTCGACGCGTGGGATGTTGCGTTTGTGTTTACAGAACCCGGCGGCCAAACCACGCTGGTCATCGACCTCGACGCATCGGGTGGGGCCCTCGCGGTGGTCGGGCAGCCTGGGCGAATTGGGTTGGGGCGGATCGGTCCCGGCCTCGAAAAGTGGATCCGTTCCACGCTGTCCGCGGCCCCCTAGCGGCAGCGCACCGCCGGGGAACGGCAGAAGCCGCCCGCATTGGTTCGCCGGCTGCGGCATGCTCGTCGCCGGCGGATTCTGCTACAGGATGCTCGTGGACTTTTGGTGGATCGCTCGTGAGTCGCAGAATTCACCGGCTCCTGCGCGTGCCTCCGACCGGCTCCTCAGCATCGGGAGCGTTTGCCGACCCCAGCTTTCCCAAGACTTCTTCAAAGGATGCGCTATTTTTCGTGAATTCGGGCTTTTTTGGGGTGGGGGCGACGCCTATGCTCCGCGGCCTCCGGCGGTCAGGCCGGTGAACATGCCAGCGGACATTCAGGCACCGAGGTTTCTCATGCGATCCATCGCCGTGGCCAATCAAAAGGGTGGCGTTGGCAAGACGACCACGTCGGTCAACCTCGCCGTGGCGCTGGCCCGTGCTGGCCGACGGGTCTGCCTCGTCGATCTCGATCCGCAGGCGCATGCCACGCTGCATGCCGGCGTGATGCCCGGATCGCATCCACTCTCGGCGTATGACGTGCTCGTGGGGGGGCAGCCGCTGGCGGCGGCAACGGTGGCCGCTGGCGAGAATCTCTGCGTGGTGCCGTCACATATCGATCTTTCCGCGGTGGAGATGGCGCTTGCGGGCCGGAGCGGCCGGGAGCTGATCCTGCGACAGCGGATCGAGGCCGACGCGAGGTGCAATGCCGATGCGGGCCACGCCGAGCCCTTCGACTACATGGTGATCGACTGCCCCCCGTCGCTGGGCCTCTTGTCGCTCAATGCGATGGCCGCGGTGGACGAGGTACTGCTGCCACTCCAGCCGCACTTCCTCGCCTTGCACGGCCTCAGCAAGCTGCTGGAAACGATTGAACTGGTGGCCGAACATGTCAATCCGCGGCTGCAGCTGCTCGGAGTGGTGCTGTGCATGTACGAGGCGGGCACGCGGTTGGCCACAGAAGTCGGCCGCGACGTGCAGTCGTTCTTCGCCTCTTCTGAGAAGAAGCATCCTGCCTGGGGCTCGGCCCAGGTCTTTGAGACGCGGGTCCGCCGCAATATCCGGTTGGCCGAGGCACCAAGCTTTGGGCAGTCGATCTTCGACTACGCGCCCGACTCGCATGGCGCTGCCGACTACGCGGCGCTCGCCGCCGAGGTGGATCAGGCGGCCGCGGTGTTGCGCGATGGCGTGCGGCGGGCGGCCTGACCGGCCCGCATGAGCCGCTCCGCCAGTCCCGACCGACGGGTGGGGCTGCTGCTATCGCCCGCGGCTTCTACGGCGACGGGTGTTGTGGTCGGAGACGCGTAGAGCTCGGGCATCCACCAATAGCATGACTCGTACGGATCAACGCCCGCCAGAATCCCAGTGGCGTCGTAGTCTTCCGCGGAGGCGAACAGGCCGGCGCACCCCGTCGCGGGGCCATCAAATCCGCCGGCCGTCTGCAACGGGGCGGCTGAGCGGGGGGGCTGTAGGCGATTCCGTTCCAGCATGATCGTGTCAGATGCCGAAAGGCGTGAGGGGGAGAAAGGTCGGTTGCTGCGGTTCAGGCGCCGGCTTGGTCACGTGCCCGGTGGAGTGTCTTTCGGAAAGCCGCTGCGGCGTAGGCCAATATTCCGGTGAGCAGTAGGTTTTTGTCGTCCAGCAGGTTCATCGGGGCTCATCGAGGCAGGACAACCTCTACGAGATTTTGCTTTGGGCGGACTGGGCAAGCAAGTCAAATTGCTGAATTTGTGTCAAATTTGTCGACTCTGGGCTCTCCGAGCCAGTTTTGGGTAGATTTTTGCAGAGGCAAGTGGCCATGCACTTCATGAAAAAGCTGCGGAACGACACGCCCCGCTCGGCCGTTGCCCGCTGGGGTTTCGCCTGTTTTCTGGCTATCGCTGCTGCTCCCGGGATGCCGTGGGCTGGCACGCGCGGACCGTGGGCAGCGGCAGCCGACGGTGACGCGGCGGGCCAAAAAGCCTTCCGGCGGTTGGCCCCCGGCGTGCTCACCGTCATCCCGCCCCGGGCGAGCAGTGATTCCCACTCGCTCCGCGGAGATCTGCCTGAGGTGACCCGCGGCCTCAAGGAACAGGCATGGAAGCCGCAACAGGCCCCGGCGAACACGACTCTCGTTGAACGGGCCAAAAATCGGGAGTTCCAGCGGGACATCTGGTGCCTCGAGTTTGCCTTCAAGCCACCGCGGTTCATCGATGTGGATGTGCCCGCGACCGATCTTCAAATGCAGCGGAAGCGAGTGTGGTATCTCGTCTATCGCGTCCGAAACACGGGAGGCCGCCGGACCGTCATCGACAAGGATGACCCGACGAAGCGGACCGTCGAACCCTTCGAGACTCCAGTCCGGTTCCTGCCGCACTTTGTGCTCGATAGTTTGGAACCGCTGACGGAATCCGAGGGTGATACCGCCTACCGCAGCTACCTCGACCGCGTGGTTCCCAGTGCCATGGGGCCGATCCGTCGCCGTGAGGACCCGGCGAGGGAACTCCTCGACAGCGCCAGCATGGCAACCACCGACATCCCGCCCGGCGGGGAACGGTGGGGCGTGGCGGTCTGGGCTGACATCGATCCGCGGATCGATTTTTTCACGATCACGGTCCGCGGGCTGACCAACGCCATCCGCTGGCGGGAGGGGGAGGGGGCAACGTTCGCCAAGGGGTTGCCGCCGGCCTCAGAGATGGATCATGCCCTGGAGAGCCTGCGGCTCGATTTCTGGCGGCCCGGCGACGACAGCGACGAGGTCGATGAAGAGATGAACGTCGGCTACGCCGGCATGTTCGAGAGGATGACGCTGGGCGGAAAGTTGGTGGAGGCGTTGGCTCGGCCGCAGGTGGTCAAGTCGCGGCCCGTGGCGGGACTCGCAGACCTGGGCCTGGCGTGGTCGGACCTGGTCGTCCCCGACAAGGACGGTGAGGCGATCCGTGGTGGCGACCTGATTCCGCTGGCGAAGGTCGTGCGGGCAGTGGCTGCCATTCCGCAGCCGACGGCCCGCGGCCCACTGGTGCGGGCGGTGTTTGGCGACCTCGGGGTCGAGTATTTCGAACAATTGACGCGTGCGTTGGCGGGGCCGGTCGATGCCGATCAGGAGGCCGCGAGGCGGCAGGCGTTGGCGGCCATCCACCTTGCGGCTGAAGCCGTGCAGCAAAAGCCGCTCGAATCGCTGGCCACGGTGCTGGAGACGCTCGCGGATGCACCGCCGGGTGGACCGCGGCAGCAGCGGGCGGAGGCGTTCTTCGGTCCGGCCGCCCCCAGGGTGGGCAGTCTGGCCCGGGAACTCTCGATGGCCCGCACGCTCTCGGCGCTCGAAGATGTCGACGTCAACCGCCAGCGACTCCCAGGCAGTGACGGCCTCGCCGCCTTTGACATCATCGTGCCGGCCATTCAGGCCCAGCAGGATCCGGAGCAACGGGAGCGGCTCCTCGAGGGGCTGTTCGGTCCGCGGGGCCCGAACCTTTACGCCCGGGCTACGGAAGTGACCGAGGGCATTGACCACTCCTGGGTTTTCAAGTACGAAATTGACGGAGAATAGCGCTGCCGGCGGTGCATCGACCTTGTGGTGGGCACCCTCTCCGCCTCCTCTCAAATACACACAGCGAATACACCCAGTAGGAGCGTCGTCTCGACGCAGCAAACGACATGGCACACAAAAAAGGTCAGGGTTCCAGCCGCAACGGCCGCGATTCCAATGCCCAGCGGCGCGGCGTGAAGAAGTTCGGCGGCCAGCAGGTTCGCGCGGGCAACATCCTCGTGCGGCAGGTGGGCTCGAAGTTCCACGCAGGGAAGAACGTGGGCACGGGCAGCGACTTCACGCTCTTCGCCCTCGTCGACGGCGTGGTCGGTTTTGACCGAGAGGGCCGGCGCGTCAACGTGCTCGCTGGCTGAGCGTGTTTGTAGACCGCGTCCAAATTGAAGTGGCGGCGGGCAACGGCGGACGCGGTTGCAAGAGCTTTCGTCGGGAGAAATACATCCCGCTCGGAGGTCCCGACGGCGGCAACGGCGGCGACGGCGGCAGCGTGATCATGCGGGCGCAGGCGGGCGTCGACTCGCTGGCTCCGCTCGCCCACCGCAAACAGTGGCGGGCCCCCAGCGGTGAGTCTGGCGGACCGTGCAACTGCCATGGCCGCATGGCGGAGGATCTCGTGCTGCTCGTGCCTCCCGGCACGGTCGTGATCGACGAGACAACCGGACTCGTGCTCAAGGATCTGGCCACACCCGGCGACACGATCGTGGCCGCCAAGGGTGGGCAAGGTGGGTGGGGCAATCTCCACTTCAAGTCGTCCACGAATCGTGCTCCACGTGAGACCACGCCCGGCGAGAAGGGGGAGGCACGCCGCCTGCTGCTCGAACTGAAGGTGATTGCCGATGTCGGGCTCGTAGGCAAGCCAAACGCGGGAAAAAGCACGCTTCTCTCGCGGCTTTCCCGGGCCCGCCCGGAGATCGCCGACTACGCATTCACCACCAAGAAGCCGATGCTCGGGATCGTGGCCGTGTCGCGCGATCGCAGCTTCGTGCTGGCCGACCTGCCGGGCCTGATCGAGGGCGCCCATGCCGGCATCGGGCTCGGGCACGAGTTTCTGCGGCATGTCGAGCGGGCCGGGATCCTCGTGCACGTGGTCGAGCCGTCGCCAGTCGATGGCAGCGATCCACTGATGAATTATCGGGCGATTCGTGACGAACTCGTGCGGTATGACGAACGCCTGGGAAGGCGGCCGGAGATCGTTGTCGTGAGCAAGGCCGAGCTTCCCGATGCCGAGGCGATTCGCGAGGCACTCGCCACACAAATCGGCCGTGACGTGATCGCCGTAAGCGCGGTCACCGGCCAGGGGCTCGACCGGCTTCTGCACGCGGTCGTGACGCAGCTCGACGCCCCGTAAACTCGTGGCAAAGAGGCTTGTCCATGACAACTCCCGGCAAAGCTCCCGTGTGCCTCGGCGATACCGTGCTCCTGGCCGACGTGGGCAACACGCGGATCAAGCTGGCAGTGGTGTCGGACAATGGTTTCGACGCCTCGGGGGGGCGGCGACTGCCGACAGTCACGAAACGGCAGGACCTCGACAGCCACGGATTTCGGCCTGCCAACCTGGAGAGCTGGCTCAATCAGGCGGCGCCCACCACCGCCGTGGTGCTCGTGGCCAGCGTCCATGACGCCGCCGCGGCCAGGCTCGAGGCCGCCATCGCCGAACTCTCCGCCACCCGGCATCGCGTCTTGAGACAGCGGCGAATCGTGCACGGTGACCTGCCGCTGGAGATCCTGGTCGCCGAGCCTCACAAGGTGGGGATCGATCGTCTGGCCGCGGCAGCCGCCGCCAGCCTCGTGAGGCGGTCCGGGCATCCTGCGATCATCGTCGACTGCGGCACTGCTGCCACGGTCGGTCTCGTCTCCGCGAGCGGGGCCTTTCTCGGGGGCGCCATCCTGCCGGGGCCGGCACTCATGGCCCGGGCACTCGCAGAAGGCACGAGCCGGCTGCCGGCCGTGGCGGCGCTCGAGCAGGCGACCCCTCCGGTCATGCCAGGCCGCTCGACGCAGGAGGCGATCGCGGCCGGGATCGGCTGGGGCATCCGTGGAGCGATCGCCAGGCTCGTGGAGGAAGCTCGGGTGGCGGTCGGTGCGGACGCCGACATCATCCTCACCGGCGGCTGGCGAGGGGCGGTCCGCGATGCCCTGCCCGGGGCCATCGAGATGCCGGAACTCGTGCTCGCCGGCATCGCCCTGGCGGCGGAGCGGGCCTGCGCACGCTGATGGCATTGGGCTTTGGGCAGGCTCCGAAATTCCGGGTAGAATCGTCGGTTTGAACGGTTCTTTTTTCCGCACCGCATCCAAAACGCGAAGACTCAAGACGCCATGACCGCAGCGAGCACCGCCCAGAAATCTGAATCGAGGCCCGATCACGCCCGCGTGCGGGCGATTGCCGCGGCGCGTGTCGCCGATGAGACCCGCGGCACCGATGTGCATGTGCTCGACCTCCGCGGACTCACCGACGTGTTCGACTATTTCGTGCTGGCCACCGGCACGAGCCGCCGGCAGCTCCACGCCATGGCCGACGAGATCGAACAGGTCATGAAGAAGGAGATGCACGACACCCGGCGCGGCAGCGAGGGCTACGAAGAGGGCCGCTGGATCGTGCTGGACTACGGCGACGTGGTCGTGCACCTGTTCGATGCCGAGTCGCGTGAATACTGGGATCTCGAACACCTCTGGAGCGGCTGCAAGACCGTGCCGCTGCCGTCCGCCGCTTCGGCCGCGGGAGCGGAACGGTGACCGCGGCGGGCGGCGATCCTGGCCGCGGGTCGGGGCAGCAGCTGCGGCAGGAAACCACGTTTCGCGGGGCGGTCCGCCGCATGTTTCGTGCGGCGCTCGAACGGCTGTCTGCAGACGGCGTCGTGGGCATTCCAGCCGAGGAACTGCCCGGGCTCGTCGATCAGGTCCGCGAGACGGCCGACGCGAAGTTTGGCGATTATTCCGGCACCATGGCGATGGCGCTGGCCAAGCGGGCGGGCCTGAAGCCGCGGGACGTGGCGATCGAGATCATTCGTCGGCTCGACGTGGGAGACCTGTTCGAGCCGCCGACGGATCCCGTCGGCCCCGGGTTCATCAATCTCCGCGTTCGACAGGATGCGCTGGCTCGGGCGGTCGTCGCAGCCGTCCGCGATCCGCGGATGGGAGTCGCGCCGGTCGCCGAGCCGGAGACGATCGTCATCGACTTCGGGGGCCCGAATGTCGCCAAGCCGATGCACGTGGGCCATATCCGCTCGACGGTGATCGGCGACGCCCTCGCCAAGATTTTGAAATTTCGCGGCCACCACACGATCACCGACAACCATCTCGGCGACTGGGGCACGCAGTTCGGCATGATTCTCTGGGGCTGGAAGCACTGCCGCGACGACGCCCGATTCGCCGCCGACCCGACCGCGGAGTTGGGCCGACTCTACCGGCTGGTGCGCAAGGTGGCCGACGCCAAGCCTGAGGAACTGGCCCGCGATCCCGAGGCGGCGGCGCTTGCGGCACGGTATCCGGACACCGGGCGAGAGGTGCTCGCCGAAACGGCGAAACTGCACGAGGGCGACCCCGAGAACAGGGCACTCTGGGAGCAGTTCATGCCGTTCTGCCGGTCCGAGATCGACCGCATCTTCTCGCGACTGCACGTCTCGTTCGACCATGCCCTCGGCGAGAGCTTCTATCAGCCGATGCTGGCCGGGGTGGTCGCTGAACTGATGGCGGATCCGGCCGTGCGGGCCCGGGAGAGTCGCGGGGCGATCGGTATCTTCCTGAACGGCGATGACGCGCCCCCCTTTCTGATCCGAAAGGCGGACGGCGCGTTTCTCTATGCCACGACCGACCTGGCGACGCTCAGTTGGCGGATGGAGCACTGGAAGCCCGACCGCATTCTCTACGTGGTCGACAGCAGGCAGGCCCCCCATTTCGAACAGTTGTTCGCGACGGCGAAGCTCTGGGGCTGCGGCGACCGGCAGCGGATCGACGGCGTGGAACTCGTCCACGTCGCCTTCGGAACGGTGCTCGGCGAGGATGGAAAGCCTTTCAAAACGCGGGCCGGAGATACCGTCGGCCTGGAATCGCTGCTCGACGAGGGGGTGGAGCGGGCGAGCAGAATGCAGCACGCAGGCGACAAGCCCCAGTCCGCAGGCGATGGCGACCAAGGCCGTTCCGCTGCCGGTATGGATGCTGGGGAACAGCGACACGTGGCTGAAATCGTCGGCATGGGTGCGATCAAATACGCCGACCTCTCGCAGAACCGCACCACCGACTACGTCTTCAGCTTCGACAAGATGCTGCAATTGACCGGGAATACCGCGGCCTACATGCAATATGCGGTGGCGCGAGTCGAGGGCATCTTCTCGAGGGGCGGGATCGACCGCGCAGCGATGCGGCAGTCGGTGGAGGCCGTGTCGCTTTCAACGCCGCAGGAGCGGGCTCTGGCACTGGAACTGGTGCGGTTCGGCGAGGCTCTCGAGGACGTGGAGATCGACTATCGGCCGAACGTGCTGACGGCCTGGCTCTACGAACTCGCCGGCTGCTATTCGAGCTTCTACGACGCCCTGCCCGTGCTCAAGGCCGAGCACGCCGAGCGAACCAGCCGCCTGGCGCTCTGCGATCTCACGGGGCGGATTCTTCGCCAGGGGCTCGAACTCCTCGGTATCGGCACCGTCGAAAAGATGTGATGGAGGCAACGGGATGAGCCGGCAACTGGAAAAAATTCGCAACATCGGGATCATCGCCCACATCGATGCGGGCAAGACCACGCTCACCGAGCGGCTGCTGTTTTTCACGAAGACGAGCCATCGGCTCGGCGACGTGGACCGCGGCACCACGATCACCGACTTCGACCCCGAGGAGCAGGAGCGGGGG
>JBIIOL010000619.1:0-2644 GCA_044336965.1 Pirellulales bacterium
AAGGCTCTATGTCTGTTGGTGGTTGGAATGGTGGAGGCGTGCCTTATGGATGTGGCTGTGTTGCTGGTGGTGGAGGTGCTACCGATGTTAGAATCGGTGGTGTAGCCTTAGTGGATAGAAAAATAGTTGCCGGTGGTGGTGGTGGTGCAGGATATGCTTGGAACTGGTCAAACGATCATGGTGGCCTCGGTGGAGGATTAATTGGTGGTGGAGGATATACTAATAATTCACTGAATCCAACCTACTGCGGTCAAGGAGGAACTCAAGCTGCTGGAGGCGCTGGAGCCTCTCAAGGTGGTCCGGCAGGTTCCCTTGGAAACGGTGGTGGTTCTGGATATTATGCCGGTAGTGGTGGTGGTGGTTATTATGGTGGTGGTTCTGGATATGGCGGCGGTGGCGGTGGCGGTGGTTCTAGTTTTACTGATCCAACAGCTTCTGCTATAACTCATACCCAAGGCTTTAAAACAGGTAATGGATTAGTTACTATCAGTTGGAATTCTGCGGTTTGTGTATCTTCATTAACACCAGTTGCGGTAACCGTAAATGCATTAACCGCACCAACGGCTAACAACGTTACGATCAATTGCGGTCAAACAACTACCATTACTGCATCCAACAATCTTGGTGCAATTAATTGGTACAGCAATGCTAACGGTTCAACCTTATTGGTAGCAGGAGCAAGTTATACGACTCCTCAACTTTCAGGTACAACGACTTATTATGTGGGTGCCGGTGCAGGTGCTTGTGCAACAGCCATTAACCCGGTTGTAGTAACGGTTAATCCGCTTGCTAGTCCTTCTGTAGCTAATCCGAACGTAAACATAAACTGCGGTCAAACAACAGCACTTTCTGCAGCTGGAGGAGGTGGTAATACGATTACGTGGTTTTCAAACGCAGCAGGATCTACCATCGCAGGAACAGGAAGTCCATGGACTACGCCTGCGTTAACAAGTGCTACTACCTATTACGTGGCTTCAACCACGGGTATGGGTGCTGGTACAACCTATACATTTACTAACTGCTCTGCAACGGGACAGTTTGGTCCAACTCAAGCTCAGGTAAATTCGGCTTATACAGCCACAAATTTGGCGGGTTTAGTGACCTCTTCAAGTGGTATTCAGCTTTGGACCGTTCCAACGACTGCAACCTACCGAATTGAGGCCTTTGGTGCTCAAGGCGGTGGAGCTAATCAATTCGGTCGAGGTGCCCAAATACGAGGCGACTTCCAATTGACAGCTGGTCAGCAAATTAAAATTTTAGTTGGACAACAAGGGGGTGTATCAACTTCTGGTAGCGGGGGAGGTGGATCCTTCGTTACAACTTCTGCCAATGTTCCGCTTCTTGTTGCCGGCGGTGGCGGTGGACAGTATTCTACAAGTTCACTCCTTCATAATGCGCATGCTGTAACTTCTAACAGTGGACAAGCTACTGGTTGTACGACCGGCGGTGCCGGAGGAAACGGAGGGAACGGCTGTAATAACAGTGGTGCCTCTGGTGGTGGTGGATTGTCCTCTAACGGTGGTAGCGGATCTTACGGTACCGGAGGTCTATCCTTTATTAATGGCGGTAATGGTGGTAACCATGGATCGAATGCTACCTGCGTTGGTGGTTTTGGTGGCGGTGGTGGTACCCATGGTAATACCGGCGGCGGCGGTGGCGGCGGCGGTTATTCTGGCGGTGCTGGAGGATACCATGATAACAACACCGGTAGCGGTGGTGGAGGTGGATCGTTCAACTCTGGTACGAACCCATTAATTGTTGGAGGTATTAGAACCGGTCATGGCTTGGTTACGATCACTCAAATGAGTACCCCATGTTCATCAAACCTAATTCCGGTTGCCGTTAGTGTAAATTTACCGGCAGCTCCTTCAGCAGCCGCTCCGGCAGCTGTAAACTGCGGCCAAACTGTTGTGCTTAATGCAAACGGTGGTGGTGGAAATACTTTTTATTGGTATTCAAACGCAAATGGTTCTACGCAGGTAGGTACAGGAGCGTCTTTTACAACCCCGGCATTAAGCGGTTCAACTACGTATTATGTGTCCTCAGGTACCAGCCAAGCAGGTAGTCAAACATTTAATTATACGGGCTCAGTTCAAACCTTTACCGCACCGGCTGCGGGTGTTTACACCATAGAGGCATGGGGAGCACAAGGGGGTAACGATCCTTCAAATCCTAATGCAATTTTTGGCGGACGTGGAGGTTATGCGAAAGGGGATGTGACCTTAACAGCAGGTCAAACGATTCAAGTTTACGTTGGTCAGCAAGGCTCAGGATGTTCAAATTCTAGTTGGAGATCTACCGGTGGTGGTGGTGCAACCGACTTCCGTTTAGTGGGTGGTAACTGGAATGATAACGCTGGTTTACTTTCAAGAATTCTTGTAGCCGGTGGTGGTGGCGGCCGACACGGTAATAACTATGAAGGAGTTGCTTATGTTGGAAACGACGGCGGTGGTTCCACAGCGCCTAACTTTACAGCGAATGGTACAAGTGTGATAGGTTCCACGCAGAATGGCGGAGGTAGCTCCAATAATACGAACGTTGTTGGTTCTTTCGGCTTCTCTAATCCTACTCCGTATTCTAATACATGTTCAGCGGGTGGCTGGAATGGTGGTGCACGAGGTTCAGACAACTGGGCTAATGGCGG
>JBIIOL010000093.1:0-9209 GCA_044336965.1 Pirellulales bacterium
GCCGATGTCGCGTTTGGTGACCTCGCCGGCCCCCTTGCCGCCCGCGATGCGGCTGTCGTCCATCGGCGTGCCGTTGCCGCCGCGTCCGCCGCCACCGGCGCCGCTCGACGACTGGCTCTGCTGCTGTTGCTGTTGCTGTTCAATCTGCTTGATCATCTTGTCCAGTGAATCGATCACGCCATCCTGCACAGCCAGCGTCTTCGGGCCGGCGCGTCCCAGATCAAGACGGCGGGTGATGTCCCGCATCCGTCTTGCGATGTGGTCGAGCGACTCGTCCTCGAGCGCCGCGATATCGGCACGCAGCAGCCGCGCCACCCGCTCGTAACGCACCGGGATCTCGCCGGCACGCTCGAGCAGGCGGTCGAGCGATTCAACGGCCACGTCCGCCTCGAGCAACCAATGCTGGCAGGCGGCGCGATGGAACAAGAGCGCCGCGGGATCAACAGATGTTGCCGGGTCGAGATCGGCCAGCAGGGTCAGCCCCTCGTCGAAACGATCGAGACGCACGCGTTCTCGACCCAGCCACAGGCGAACGGCGTCACGTTCGAACGCGTCGGTGGCGGGATCGGCCAGCCAGCCCAGGTCGGGAGCCGCCGACTCGGCTGCCGCACGTCCGTCCGCAATGCTCCGCCGCACCGCCGCACACCGGGGGTCGACCCGCGTTAACGAGTCCATCACGTGATCGAGCAGGTCGGCACCGGGTGCGACCGGCTCCTGCTCGGGCCACATCGCCCTGGCTCCGGCCACGTCCGCAGCAGGCGCCACGTCCGCCGCCACCATCGAGTCGAGCCAGGCGATCATCCGCCGCCGCACGTCGGCGGGAGTCGGAACAGTCCACGATGGGGCGCGTTCGAGATCGCGGTCAGAGGCGGCCTCGCCGGGTTGGCCGTGAAGCGGAGCGGCGGCTGTGAACGTGCCAACGACCGCCATCATCGCCACCACGCTGGCACCAAGCACACACGAACGAAGAATCCTGCGTGGTTCCATGCGAACCTGGGCCTCAGAGGGTGACAGCGCCGCGACGCTGAGGACGGCAGCAATCATACCCCACCATCATATCCGCACGGTGCAGCCGCGGGGAAAAACGGACGGAAACGGCCATCCCAGCCGTCCCAAGGCCCGCTGCCGGCCTCACTCCGTCCGGCCGGTGACGATGTCGTGCGCGGCCCGTTCGATCTTGTGCTGGCGTTCCGCCAGCCTCTCGAGCGCGTCGATCAGTTCCGGCTCATCAGCCTGCTCCGCACCGTCGGCCAGCAGTTTGGAAAACCGCTTCGTGCGGGAGTTCACCCGCATCTGCAGGGTGCGGATCATCTTCAGTTCGGCCAGTTTGTCCACCAGCGGCTGCTCACCGGGTTCAGCTGGGCGGCCCCCCTGATTCCCCTGTTGCCGTGCCTGCTGCTCCTGCTGGGCCTTCTCGAGCGCCGCGAGCATCTCCTCGAGACTCGTGACGAGATCCTGCAGGATGCCGCGGGTCGTTCCTCCCGCGTCTCCGCGGGCCAGGCGACCGGCGGCCTGATTTGAGTCGTCGCGAACCTGCTCGAGCGCCTCCGGGATGGCGACAGCTGAACCGTCGTCACGCACGAGCGTCAACGCCTTGGCCGCATCCAGCCCGATGACATTCTGCTCCCTCGACAGACGCACCGCCTCCAACTGCCGCTCGCGATCGGCCTGTGCTTGTTCGGCAGCCAGTTTCTCCGCGCCGGCGAGCACCGCACGCTCTGCCCGCAGCATCGTCCGCAACCGCGTCTCGAGTTGCACGAGCAGTCGCTCCACCTCCTCCTCTCGCATCTGCCGCAGGATCTCCTCCAACTCCGCCCGGGCGGTCTCCAGTTCTTCGATCGCCTTTTCCTGTTCCTGCCGCGCATCGCGTCGTTTGGCCTGATCGAGCTTCGCCTGCGCCTTCCGCATCCGCTGTTCGGCGTCGGCCAGCCGTTTCTTCGTACGGCGGGCGCGCGACGACTCGTCGTCGCCATCCTCGTTCTTTCGATCACCGGCTTCAGGCGTCTCCTCCGCCGACGGTTCACCCTCTTCCTCCGCCTGCCCCTGCTCCGATCCGCCGCCAGACTCCTTTCCAGACTCCTTTCCAGACTCCTTTCCAGACTCCTTTCCAGACTCCTTTCCAGACTCCTTTCCAGACTCCTTTCCAGACTCCTTTCCAGACTCCTTTCCAGACTCCTTTCCAGACTTTCCTCCCTGAGGTCCGGCATCACCCGCCTCGTCTGGTGTTTCCTTTTCCCGCTCTGATGGCTCCTCGGCAGTCGGCTGTTTGCCGTCGTCCTGTTTCGGCTCCATCCGCTTCGCAAAATTGCCGATGTCGCCGGCGAGGCCGCGTGTCTCCTCGGCAAGTGCGGCCTGTCGCTCGGCGAGTTGTGCCTCCCTCGCCCCCGCCTCGGTCGAGCCCTCGACGTCACGCTGTCTGGCGATCAGCTTCGTGAGCCGCCCCAGAAACTGCTTCACCTCTTCCTTCTCACTCGCCAGCCGCTTGTCGGTATCCCCCGACTCCAGCAGCGTGAGCAGTTCGCGGAGCGTGTCGAGCGCGTTGCTCTGGCTAGTGCCTGCCTTGAGCAACTGCCCCTTCTCCAGCAGCTGCACGATCGTGTCGAGGCGGTCGCCCACCTCCGCATCCCGCGCCTGTTCGAAGACGCTGCGCAACAGCGCAGCCCGCCGCGGATCGCTGGGGGCCAGCAGGTCGGCAAGCCGCAGGAATGTCTTTTCGAGGTCGCGAAACTGCTGCGCCAGTTCCTGCTCGCGAGTGGCCAGGCCACCGGCCGACGAGGCAGCCTTCGCGGCCGGCTCCTCCGCGGCAGCTTCAGCCCCGCCCCACGCGGCCATCACCACGAGAAGGGACAGCGTGAACCCCAACCGGCTCCTGCAGATGGAGTCCCGAGATGCTGAGGAGCCGGTCGGAGGCACGCGCAGGAGCTGGTGAATTCTGCGACTCACGAACGACGCCCACATGGTCCACGAGCATCCTGTAGCAGAATCCGCCAGCGACGAGCATGCCGCAGCCGGCGAACCAATGCGGCTCTTCAGCATCTGCGCAGACCAGTATGGAAGCACACTCAATCGCAGGATGTTTTTCATCGCTCCAGCGCCTCCCGGGCCCGCCGCTTCTGCTGTTCGAGCGTTTCAGCACGAATCTGCTCCTGCGTGCGGATCATGCCCCGCAAGAGCTCCACCACCTCGTTGAACGACTCCAACTCCATCATCTTATCGAGCACCGCCCGCATCCTTGCCAGCACCTCGTCGGCCCGGCGAACCAGCTCCTGACGGCCCGTGCCCGCCCGGCAGGCAGCGGCCAAGGCCGGGAGATCCTGCTTGGCGAGCGAGGAGAGTGGATCGGCGATCTGGGTGATGAGCCTCGCCTCCAACTCCGGCGTGATCAACTGGTTGTTGTCGAACTCCAGGCGGATGCCGCGGAAGGCCTCGGCCAGTTCTGCGGTCTCGCCCGCGGCGCGGGCAGTGGCATCGCCGAGACGGGCGGTGTCGTCGCCGCGGTCGCCGACGTCATCCCCCTCAGCATCGCGGACCGGGGTGGCAAAGCCGTCGCGGGCCTGCGTCAGATCGGCCACGCAGCTCTCGTACCGCCGACGCAGGATGATCTCGCGGGCTTCGAGCATGGCCACGAGCGCCTCGGGGGTCACCACGTCGAGCGACCAGGTATCGCTCGTGCCGGTGTTTGGCTCACCGCCGAGCGTGCAGGTGTCGGTGGCGGTGACCGCGAGTTCCAGCTTGCGGCCGGCCGCAAGGCCGAGCGGTTCGAGCGGCACCACCTCGGCCGCTTCGGCCGGGAGTTCCACCGTCGCATCCCCCTCGCGCACGCGTGCGATGGGCAGGGATGCCTCGGCACCGCCGGCCACCTTCAGTCGCACGGACGCTGCTCCAAGCCCGTGATCGTCGGAGATGATGCCCACCAGCGGCAGCCGTGCCCGCGGCGTGACCGCGGTCGAGATGCCACGGAGCCGCATGGACACCTGGGGCGGTTCATCCGGCAGGGCGGAGAGCATGAAAGTCACCGGTTCGCGGTTCACCAGACCGTCGGTGTCGGTGAACCGCACGATGACGGTGCGGTCGGCATCGAGCGATGCGATGCGACCGACGATGGTGCGGCCCGCCGCCGATGCCACCGATGCCGCCCCGGCCGTGTCGGTGGCTGGCAGCGTGGCCAGCACCGTCTCGGCGGTCGAGCCACCACCCGCGACCGCCACCATCGTGGCGGCGGTGAGCGGCTTCGTGGCGGTGCAGGCGATCTCCACCGCCGAGCCGCGGGGAATCTGCACGACCCGCGCCGGCGGCGATTCCCGCCCGCCGCCCCCGAGATAGGCGGGAGGCGTCGAAATGATCAGGAGTTTTTCAAGTGCCGGCGGATCGAGCACTTCAAGCCGGAGGCCGCGGAGCCGCGCGTCGCCGCCGCGGACCTCCAGATCGAGGCCGTCGTTGACCGCCTTGAGCACGTGGCCGAACGCCTGTCCATCCGTCGTCTCGCCGCCCCGCGTTCCCATCCGGTCGATCCGCCATGTGCCCGGCATTCCACCGGAGCCCCCCAGCCGCAACCCGCGGGGCAGGCGTCCGACAGGGGCACCGTCCTCCGCGACCCGCCAACGCAGGTCGACCACCTCGGGCAGACGATCGGCGGATTGCGCCTGCACGATCACGTCGACGTCGCTGCCCCTCGCCACCTTCCGCACGCCACTCGGAAACCCCTCGATCGCCAGACGCACCTGCCGTGGCCAGGACTCGTTGCCGAGCAAAGGCAGGCGTCGAACCCAGAGGCCGGCAACGGCTGGATTCGAGAATGCCAACCCGACGACGGTCGCCCCGGCGACGACCGCCGCGAAGGCCAACATCGCCAACTGTCGCCGTCGGAAGATCCGCTCAGGCCGGACCTGCCCCATGTGGGCGGCTGCTTCGGCGGCGGTACGGGCCAGGAGCGACGGATTGACATCCGTCGCCGGCTGATCGGCCAGTTCGATCGCCGTCGACAGGCTGTCGCGAAATGACGGATGGGAACGTTCCACGACGACCGCCAGACTCGCATCGGCGAGATCCGTGGACAACCGGCCGAACAGCTTGCGGTACAGGAGGATGGCCAGTCCGGCAGCCGCCACAGCCAGCAACACCGCGCGTGCCCACCGGGGCGGCTCCACGCACCAGTCGAGCGCGAGTGACCCCCAAAAGAAACCCACCGCCGCGAGGACGAGCCACGCTAGCGATTCTAACCACACCCAGCCGCGGGTCTGCCGCCGCAGTGTCGCAAGCATCGCTCGCAAGCTCGCCACGTCGGTGGCGGCCTGCCGGCCTTCGGAAGTGGTTGTCGGCGACGGTGGATCGATGACGAGCGACACGACGGGTTCTCGGCGATTACGGAACGATGAACGGATGTGGTGAGAGAAACGACCGGATGATCACGCGAGTTTCACGAGCCGGCGCAGAATCCATTCGCAGCAGAGCAGCGCGGTGCCCAGCGCCAGCAGGATGGCGTTGAGCCGCCGCTTGAACGCACCGTCGGGAGAACCGGTCTCGTATTCGCGACGCGACCGGTCCTGGATGCTGGCGGCGAGAGCCTCCGAATCGGCGGGCATCCACGGCTTCGCGGCGAGAAATTGAACGCTGCCGCCCGAAAGGGTTGCAAGTTGCTCGAGCACGCCACGGTCGAGCCGGGGACGTTCGAGTTCGCGATCCGGCAGGCGTGCCTGGATGCGGCGAGACACCTTCTCACCGCCTGCACCCGGCAGATCGACGTCGATCCTCCACGAGCCGTCACGGGTGGCCACGAACGCGCCCTGCAGCACGCCGGCCCGGTCGCGTTCGGCCGCGAGCGGCACCCGGAGCACCGTTCCATCCGGCGAAACGACCTGACAATCGGCAGGCAGGGACGACTCTCCCTCCGGCACGACCAGACGCACCACCACGTTGGATCCCACGGCAAACCGATCCCTGTCCACGAGCAGTCTGGCCCTCCGCGATCCGCGCAGCAGTCGTCCCTGGGAGACGTGCCGGATCAACTGCGTGACAAGCCGTTCGTGCAGGCTGTCGTCGAGCGACCGAAGCCGCCACATCTCACCGCTGCCCATGTAGAAGACGTTGCCCGACCCGTAGAACTGGCCGGCGAAGTAAATGGGGTTGGATTCGGCCGTGGTCACCCCACGAGATCTGGCAACTCGCGCATAGACCGTGGCGCCGGGCTTCGGCCCCGCCGACTCGAAACAGGAAAATACTCCCGTGAACTCACTCCAAACGGTCTGGCTGGCGATGCGGCTGGAGGCCAACCAGAGAAACTCGGCATCCAGGCCGTCGCGGGAAAACACCAGGGGCATCGGCTCCGCCTGCCCGGCGGAATCGTCGCCAGTCAGGCGGCCTGCCCGCCTCAGTTCCACCGGATGGAGGTTGCGGATCGCCGCGGTCTGCGAGTCGGCGAGCCATGCGTCCATGAAGATGCCGCCGGCCACGAAGACGAGCCCGCCCGACTCCCGCGACACCCACCGTTCGAGTCGGGCCTGCGCCGCCGCATCGAGCAGCCGCCAGTCGTAGTCGAAGGCCACGACCACGTCATACTCCGCCAACTCCTCGGCCGTGGCCGGAAACGCGGGAAGGATCCGACGGGCATCCTGCGAGCCGCCCTTGCCGGCGGTGCCGAGAAGCACGTCCACGGCGACGCTCTTGTCCCGCTCGAGGATGTTGCGCATGAACTGGTATTCGCGACTCGGTCCGCCGGCCATGAGCAGCACCTGCGTGACACGGTCGACCACCTCGACCTCTGCCACCTGCCGGTCGTCGGCGGGCGTGCGGTCGGCGGCGGGCGGAATCACCCGCACGGCCAGATCGCGGCGTCCCGGCGTCTCCAGTCCGGGCACGTCGAACCGCACCGCGACGAGTTCGCCTCCGGCGCCGAGCACCGCCTCCGTGGTGTCGATCACGCGACCTGATGCTGCGGCGGCCTGCGGATCGCCCCCCACGGCATCGCCGGCCGCCACCTCGGAGAGTTCCACGCGGACCGTCTGGCCCGCCAGGCCCTGGGCCTGAAGGTAGGCGGTCACGGCGAAACGATCACCAGGAAACACGCGTGCAGGCACCAGCACATCGGCCACCCGCACATTCGTCGGCAGCCGATCCGACCCGACACCCAGCGTGTGCACGGGCACGCCCGCCTTGCCGAGCGCCGCCACCGCAGCCGCTGGATCGACGCCGGCATTGTTGGCGCCGTCGGTCAGCACGATCACGCTGGCCAGCACGCCAGGTGGTTCCTGATCGAGAACGCGTGCCAGCGCCTCGCCCAGACGGGTCTCATAGCCGCGGGCCGTGAGTCGCTCGGACCAGTCGCTTCCCGACGGGGTGTCGGCGGTCGAATCGGCAGTCTTCGAATCGGCCGGAGCCGGATCGGCCGCTGCCGAGGAGGGCCCGACCGTCGCAGAAGTGGCGATCCCCGTCGGCAGAACGGCCAGCGTCTCGGCGTCGGCATCGAACCGCCACACCGACACCTCGTGTCGCGGCGCGAGGGCCGCGAGCAGCCCTCCTTCGCGAAGCACCGCGACCGCACGCTGCGACCGCGTGTCGGGCTGGCTGCCGTCAGCAGGATCGAGAGGTCCGCCGGAGTGATTGTCGGATTGCCCGTCGGCAGACGGCTCATCCCGCAGCGTCATGCTGGCGCTGGAATCGACGAGCACGGCCACCCGCGATGGAAACACGATCTCATGCTCGGCAGTCCGCTCGAAATCGAGATAGGCGACCGCGACCGCCGCCAGCGCTCCGAGACGCAGAGCGGCGAGCACGAGCCCAACGCCCCGCGGCAATTCCGCCGCGTCGCGGCGGTACATCCAGAGCACGAAGAGCCCGATGGCTGCCAGCACGAGCACGAGGGCGGGCATCTGCCACCATTGCGAAAACCCCTCGATGAGACCGCTGCTGATGCGATGCTGCACCCGCTCGGAGGAGGCGAGCAGGCTCGGCAGCGACAAGGGAACGATGGCGATGAATGGAGTCATGAGGAATGGCCGCTGGTGCGTCAGGCGGCTGACTTTCCGCGGGACGCGGGATGGTAGCTGGCCGAAAACGCCACCAGTTGTTCGATGATGAGCACCGCCGCGAGCAGGTGCAGCAACGGCTTGGCCAGCGGCACGCCCGCCAGCGTGCTCGTGTCAGGCTGGAGCGATTCTGCCCGGTCATATTTGAACGCCACTCCGGTCAGCGCGCGATCCAGCCGTTCGCGACCAACACGCTCCACCTGTCCTTCGTCAGCGGCGACGTTGACAGCAAAAATCCGTTCCGGTTCGGTGCCGTCGAGACGTCGCCACCGTGCCACGTAGCCTCCGGCAGTGGTGGTCTCGGGCAACGTGGCCTCCAGCACGCCCGAGGTCGACGCGACCGCCGTCTGATGGACAAGGGTTCCGTCAGGCGGCACGGCCATGTCGACCTCGATCTCGTCGACCGCCGCATCGAGCCGCACGGTGACCGGATCGCCCACCTCGAGCGACTCGGCACGGCGGCGACTGCGGGCCAGATGGCTCTCCAACTCCAGCATCACCACCACCCAGCTCGGATTGCCCCGGGCCCAATTGTTCCACGTGGGCGAAGCCGTCGACAGCACGGCCACGACCATGCCGTCGCCGTAGGGCCGCTCGACCACGAGCGGCGCTCCGGTACGCAGCGAGAGCAACCTGCGCAGGCCGCCGGCGGCCGGCGGCTCGAACCCCCGCTCCACCGCCATCGACCGCTCGATCCGCACGGCATCGAGCAGCGGATTCCGCTGCCCGGAGAGCACGGTGACGACCGGGTGCTCCTCGACGACGACGTCGGGCGCGGAAGCGGAACCCGCGGCCGAGTCCGGCAGCAGGTCGACTGGTCCCGCCAGCGGCAGCGGGAAGAGCCCCTCGCCGCCACGATGAAGCGAGCGGTTGACAACCTCGGCCTTCGTCCGCGGACCCGTGAAGAACACCGCGCCCCCGCCGCCCCGAACAAAGGCCTCGAGCGCCGCGATCTCAGGGGCGTCGAGCCGCTCCACGTCGAGCAGCCAGATGCAGGCGAACGACGCGAGGTCGAGCGTGGCGAGGCTCCGCGGCGGCTCGATCCGTGGCCGCAGGCCGGTGGGCGCACCCGCGCCCGGTGCCAACGCCGTCGCCACGTAGAAGGCGTCGCCTGCGCGGCCGCCGCCCGTGGGGTCGCCGTCGATCAGCAGCACGTCGACCCGGTCGACCACGTCGACCGCCATCGTC
>JBIIOL010000095.1:0-9194 GCA_044336965.1 Pirellulales bacterium
CGCATGGTTGGGCCTCGAGAACGGCCCAGTCAGCGAACTGCCGCGAACCCACGCGAGCCACTTGCGGTCGGGAGCAAACCCCAGGAACATCCGCGCCTCGGGCGTCGGCTGCACGAGGTTGCGGGGGACGGGAGCCGTGTGCAGCGTCGCCGCGGTGAACGCCATCATGATCCAGCCCGTGAGGAACGCCGGAAGTCCCACTCCGATCCGTTCGACGAGTTGGGGAAACTCCACGTTGTTCGGCGACAGGCGGTCGGTTGCCTCCCGCATCAGTGCCAGCACCACGCAGAAAATCAGCCAGATCGACAGGAAGTCGAGCAGGTAGGTGTAGCTCGCCAGATGCCCTTCGAGAAAATTGGCCAGTGGCGCATACCATGCCGTCGCGATGGCCGCTGCCGCCAGCACATTGAAAAACATCAGCAGCGATCGCCACAGTCCCTCTCGCACCAGCATGCCGGTGACCGCGGCGAGGATCGCAAGGAGTACGAGCGTCGTGATCATTTCTTCTTGGTTCCCGTCTGGGCTGCCGGCTTGGCGCCGGTTGGGCCGCCGCTCCTGGGGGCAGCGGGACCGGCGGAGCCGCCGACAGCTCCGGCCTCCTTCTTGACCGCGAACACTCGCTGCATCTCATCGAGCGACGACAGCCCGGCCGCGACGAGCGACAACCCCTCGTCGGCCAATGGACGCATGCCGTCCTTGACGGCTTCCTGCCGCAGCGCCTTCGCATCCACCTGCTGGGCAATGGCCTGCCTGACCTTGGGGCCGGCGGCCAATTCAAAGATGGCAGTGCGGCCGACGAACTGCCGGCCGGCGCAGAACCTGCAACCGCCGTGCGGCGAGGTCCTCTTGATTTCCGGCATTTCCTCCGCGGTCTTCTTGAGCCGCTGCAACAGTTCCGGCGGTGTCGGGATCGCCTCACCGCACTTCACGCACACCTTGCGGATCAGCCGCTGGGAGAGCGAGCCGAGAAGACACCGGGCAAGCTGGTCCCGGGAGATGCCCAGATCAATCAGCTTCTGGACCGCATCGAGCGCATCGGTGGCCCGCAGACTCACGACGACCAGCTGCTGGTCGCCCGCCAGTTCCACAAGACTGCAGGCCAATTCCCTGTCCACCAGGTCACGCGTGACGACGGCTCGGGGATATTCGAGCATTGCCTTCTTGAGGGCGAGCGTCGGCGACTCTCCGTCTGCGGCGGAATACCGCACCGGCTTGACGTTCTGCACCTCTTTGGGAGGCGATCCTGCTTCCTCGATCGAAACGAAATCCCTCAGCAGCCGATCGGCAGACAACAACACCATGTCAAACGTCGTGGAGCACCCGGAAGCCGAAGGCGACGACACGACGAACAGTCCCTTCTCCAGCGAGATGAGTTCTCGCACCCGGCCCGCCATCGCGGCCGACATGCCGAGGTCCTCGAGCTTTTTGGGCGCGAAGGGGGGAGCTTCCAGTGAGAGGACGACTTGCTTGGCCGTCTTCGTGGCCCGTGTTGCCAGCCGGCATGCCCGCTTCTTCCCATCCACCTCGATCGTGAAGCCGGCATCCTTCTCACCACTGAGCTTGGCGGCTTCGGCACCCGCGATGGTCCGGAGCACCGCCAAAGCGGAATTCCCGATGGTCGCCTCGAGCGGCGGCGCATCGCCCCAGACTTCCGGCTGTTTCGATTTTCCCATACCCTTCGCCGGCGTCTTCACGCCACGGGCAGCTCCGGGGATCCCATCGACATCGTGCCCGACTCGAAGCCCGTCGGCAGCGGCCTCGATCACGACCGTAGAAGCCCGGGCGGCCGCCGCCTCCTGAAGGAGCTTCTTGGCCGCCTCGAAGCCAGGCATCGCCGCGGCCTCATCCTGCCATTTTTTGTTTTCTTCCGGCGTCTCCGCCCCCGTCGCCACGAACGTGACCCACGGCAGCCCGTTGTCGACGATTTCCGGCGATTTCACCTTGACGCCCATCCGCCGAAGCACGGCGGTAAACGCCCGCTGCAGGTGGGCAACCGTGAATATGCTCTCCGCCGCGGGGGCCTTGGGATTGCGTTCACGGCTATACAGAAAGAGCGGCACGAGCCATGCCAGCGCCATCAATGCCTGACCCGCAGCCGACCACGGAATCCACCACGCCAGCAGGCTGCACACCACGAACGGAAACACCGCACAGGCCGTCCAGAATTCGGGCCGAATCTTGAACCGGGCGCTGTCACGGAAGATCCAGTCGCTGGTGGCGGCCCAGGCGGCCGTCCAAAGCCACCAGCAGATCAGCGGCAGGATGGCGAGACCGCCTGCTGCATCACGCGACAGCCACTCCGGGCTCACTGCGGGCCACGCGTCGTCGGCCCGCGCTGCGACGGCACACGACACGACCATTGCAGCCGCGGCGATCGTTCTCGATCCCCACGCCATCGCGTTCGCCCCTCCGGCCGTGAGAAAAGACCGATGCCCCATCAGCTGATACCCTTCAGGGCCATCACCAGTGCCTCGCGGTTTGGCGCGATCTCGAGAGCGTCATGGCGGTCGATGAGCCCCAGATCGATGAGGCTCTTGAGGCTCTGCGTGAAGTCCTGCATGCCGTCCTTGGCAGACTTCTTGATGTGGTCGGCGATCAGGTGATCCTGCTCCTCAAGCACGTACTTCCGGATGAGCACGTCGATGAACATGATCTCCACGACCGGCACGCGGCTCACGCCGGGCTTGATCGACTTGAGTAGCTTCTGGGCCACGATCCCCTTCATGTTGAAGGCGATGGCGCTGCGGATAGAGGGATGCTCCTCCTGCGGAAACAGGTCGAGGATGCGGCCGATGCAGCTCGACGCACTGGCGGCGTGGATCGTGCCGAACACGAGGTGGCCCGTCTCGGCCGCGTGGATCGCAGTCTTGAACGTCTCCACGTCGCGAAGCTCACCCACGAGAATGATGTCTGGATCCTCACGGACGGCATGCTTCATGCCGACCTCGAAGTTCCGCACGTCGTTGCCGATCTCCCGCTGGTTGATCAGGCACTTGTCCTCGGTGAAGACGAACTCGATCGGATCCTCGAGCGTGAGGATGTGCTTGCGGTAGTTCCGGTTGATGTAGTTGAGCATCGACCCGATCGTCGTGCTTTTGCCGGAGCCCGTCACGCCGGCGAGGAGCACCATCCCCTGGTCGAGCTGGCAGAGCCGCTCGATCGACTGCGGCAGAAACAGCTTCTCGAAATCGGGAATCGTGTTGTTGACGCGACGGGCCACGAGGCCCCACGCTCCCTGCTGCGTGAGCATGTTGATACGAAACCGCCACCGCACGCCATCGACCATGCAGGTGTGCGCGAAGTCGGCACCGCCGTCGGTGTCGAAGATTGCCCGCTGCCGCTCGTTCATGATCGGCGCGCACAGCTTCTTCATCTGCTCGGCGCCGATCGGAGGGTACTTGAGCGGCTGAAGCGCACCCTTCACCCGCATGTAGGGCGGCTTGTCGACCTTCAGGTGCAGGTCGCTGCCATTCAGCTTGACCATGGCCTCGAAGAGCCGGTCGATCTCCAGGCCGACCGGCTCGATCGCCACCGGGGCCGAGAGGGCTGGAGTCGATGCGCGAGCGGCTGCCGGTGTGCTGCTCGGAGACGCCGATTCAGACGATGCGGTGCTGGGGTCGAGTGTCGCCATGATTCGTTGCTGGCACGGGTCGGACGGGGATTCCCCGCCTTTGGAACAAGTCCTTCACATCCCGGATCGTACACTCTCCGAAGTGGAAGATACCAGCGGCCAGCGCCGCATCGGCCCCACCCCGCTCGATTGCATCCGCGAGGTGCTCGGGCCGGCCCGCCCCGCCGCTGGCCACGACGGGAATTCCCACGGCCCGGCTCACGGCTGCCGTCATCTCCAAATCGTAGCCGTCACGGGTACCGTCGCGGTCCATGCAGGTGAGCACGATCTCCCCTGCCCCGAGCGACTCCACCCGCTGGGCCCAGGCAACCGCCTCCAGACCTGTCGGAACACGGCCGCCGTTGACGAACACCTCCCAGATCTCGCGGCCGTCCCGCACCACCCGCTTGGGGTCGATGTTCACGACCGTCGCGCAGCTGCCGAGCCGGTCGGCCACCTGCGTGATGAGTTCCGGTGTCCGCACGGCCGAGGAGTTGATGCTCACCTTCTCGGCGCCTGCGTGGATGAGCCGCACCGCATCGTCGAGCACGCGGATACCGCCGCCGACGGTGAACGGCATGAAGATGGTTTCCGAAACGCGGCGGACGACGTCGAGCATGATCGCGCGTCCCTCGTGGCTGGCGGTGATGTCGAGAAAGACGAGTTCGTCGGCTCCCTCCGCCTCGTAGCGAGCCGCCACCGACACGGGGTCGCCGGCATCGACGAGGTCGAGAAAGCGAGTTCCCTTCACGACACGGCCCCGTTCCACGTCGAGGCAGGGAATGATGCGTTTGGCGAGCATGAGTCGGCGATCGCTCTCAGCGTGATCGTGCAGTGGTGACGTCTTCAGGCCGCGCGATACGTCCTTCGTCTGGGCTCGACGCGGTGGCATAGAGCTTCTTCGGAATCCGGCCGGCAAGCCATGCCTGCCGGCCGGCGTAGCAGGCAGCCCGCATCGCCTGCGCCATCCGCAGCGGATGGGCGGCGTGGGCGATCGCGGTATTGAGCAGCACGCCATCGACCCCCAACTCCATCGCGGCGGCCACGTCGCTGGCCGTGCCCACGCCCGCATCCACGATGACCGGATAGTCGGGATCGCCCTCCTTCAGATACTCCATGCAGATCCGGAGATTGTTGGCGTTGAGGATGCCCTGACCGGAGCCGATCGGACTGCCCGCCGGCATGACGCTGGCGGCCCCCATCGCCTTGAGACGTTTCGCCACGACAGGATCGTCACTCGTATAGACGAGCACCGTGAATCCCTCCTTGACCAGCCGCTCGGTGGCTTCGAGCGTGCCCACCGGATCCGGCAGGAGAGTCCGCGTGTCGCCAAGCACCTCGAGCTTCACCCACTCCGCCCCGGGGTTGCCCAGTTCGCGGAGCAGTTCGCGGCCAAGCCGGGCGACGCGGACCGCGTCGTCGGCGGTGTAACAGCCGGCGGTGTTCGGCAGCAGTACGTAGCGAGACGTATCGATGTGGTCGAGGATATTCTCGCCAGCTGCATTGATGAGCCGTTCCCGCCGCACCGCCACGGTCACACAATCGGTGCCGGATGCCTCGAGGCACTTTTGCATCTCGGCGTGGCTCGCATATTTGCCCGTGCCCACGACGAGACGGCTGGACAATGTCATCCCGCCGACGCGCAACGGTTCATTCCCTGCAGTGTCGGCGGATGCGGAGGGGGCGGTCACGGCGTGAGGCTGGGGCATGGTGTCGGCGCGCGGCAGGGGGACGGCAGGGGATGGACAACGGCTCAACGGCGGCCTCTCAGCCACCGCCCACGAGCGTCACGAGTTCGAGACGGTCGCCGGAGGTGAGTCTACAATCTGCGAGCATCGCCCGCGGCACAACCTCCTCATTGACCTCGACAGCGAGAGGGCGACCCGCGAAACCCAGCGCCACGACCAGATCGCTGGCCGTCGATCCCGCAGGCACGGCGCGGGGCTCGCCATTGACGATGACGGTGATTTCCAAGGCTTCTCCTATTTCACCTTCGCCCCGCCACCCCGCGGCCGGGCGACGTCGAGCAGCACCAGCGGCGTCACCATTTGCTGCTGCTGCTGGGCATTCCAGGGAATCCCATATACGGCAGTGATGCCGGTGGATGAGTCGGTAACGTAGAGCACGGACGACGAGAGGGGCACGGCACCTCGCCGCGTATCAGCCATTCCCGAAACGAGCAGGAACTTGGGATTCTTCGCCTGTCCGGCCTTAAATCCAAGATCCTTGAGCACGTTGTGCTTGAAGGGTGCGCCAAACTGCGCCGTGGTGGGATTGAGCACACCGCCCGAGAGGTCACCCGTCTCGAAGTCGAGCATGAAAAACCCTTCGACCGATTGGTCGAGCGGCACCGTGCAGATGGCAAACGCCTCGTCCGACTGCGACGTGACGGCAAGCACCCGCGGCAGTGCCCCGGGCGTGCCCAACCGGCCGCCAAGCATCATCCCGCCGGCCATGGCCAACAGCACCACCGCTGTTCCCGTGGCACCGGTCGCCATATCTCGCATCCGTGAACCCATCCTCGGAATCCTTTCGTTGAGCCCTCCCGCTGACGGCTCATACCGCCAGCGTCGAAGGCAAGGTCTTTATTTCTTTTCCGCTGCTGGTGCTGCCGCAGCCGGAGGGGCTGCAGGTTGTGCTGGAGCCGCCGGTGCCGGCGTGGCTGCTGCCGGCGCTGGCGTGGCCGCAGGAGCCGGTGCTGGCGCTGGAGTGGCTGCAGGAGCCGGTTTCGGTGCCGGCGCTGGCGCGGCGGCCGGTGCCGGTGCTGGCGCTGGCGTGGCCGCAGGAGCTGGTTTCGGTGCCGGCGCTGGTGCTGGTGCTGGAGTGGCTGCTGGTGCTGGTGCGGCCGCTGGCGCCGGGGCTGGTGCGACGGCCGGCACGATAGAAATCCGAAACTTCCCGAGGGCATGCGTGCCATCGGCGTACTGCTGATCGATCGTGATCGCCAGCGGGGCGCCAGCCGGCAGCTTCGTGTCCGGAGCGATGTCGAACGTCGCAACATGCTCCTTGCCCGTGCCGCCGCTGACCGCCCAGCCGGTCTCGGGCTTGTCGTCGATTGCACCGGCGACGCCGAAGTCGCCCTGTTCGTAGTCGGCCTTCGCACCGGCGAACTTCAGGCTGGTGGGGGTGTCCTTGGCACCTGGAGTACCGAAGAGCACGGCGAATTTGCTGACGACAAAGTTGCCGTTGCCCGCGCGGCCAGGCCCCTGACTGGGCAGGCTGGGATCGGGCAGCACATCGAGCTTGATCGCCTTGGCCTCCACGCCGGCCGGGATGACGGCCTTGAGCGTGTAGGTGTCCTTGGCGAGGTTGCCGGTAACGGTGACGGTGCCGTCAGCAGCGATTGCCGCCGTGGCGCCGGCCATGCTCTTGAACTCGGTCGGCACGAGCGTCGTCGCCTTCTGCGCGGTGGCCGCAGCGGGGGCCGGGGCAGGCGCCGGCGGAGGACTTGGCGGCGGGGGCGGCGGCGGCAGGAGCTTCGCGGCGGGCGTCACCACGAGCTTTCCGCCCGCATGCGATCCCACGAATAGCGTCTTGCCATCGGGCGAGAAGGTCACGCACCACACGCTCGACTTCGCAGCCTCCGGGCCTTCCTGCTCCCCCTTGGCGTTCACGTCCCAGAGCTTGATGGCACCGTCGAGGCTGCCGGTGGCCAGCCGCATGCCGTCGGGCGAGAAGCTGACGCTCGTCACCCAGTCCTTATGGCCCGAGAGCGTGGCGAACTCCTTCGAGTCGGAGGTGTTCCAGAGCTTGATCGTGCGATCGGCGCCGGCCGTGGCGAGCTTCGATCCATCGGGAGAATAGGCGACTGCCCAGAGGGCGTCGGTGTGTCCCTCGAGCTTGCCCTTTTCGTTGCCGGTGGCCGCATCCCAGAGCTTCACGAGTTTGTCGCCGCCGCCGGTGGCGATCGTCGCGCCGTCGGGCGAGAAGCCGACGGCCGTGACCGGCCCGGCGTGGGCGGTGATCGTCTTGATCTCCTTGCCGTCGGCCGTGTTCCAGAGCACGACGGTGCCATCCTCGCCAGCCGAGGCCAGCTTGGTGCCATCGGGCGAGATGTCGAGCGACCGCACCCAGCCCTTGTGCTTCTTCAAATCATGTTTGAGCGTTCGTGCCGGCAGGTCCCAGAGCTTCACGAGGCCGTCGTAGCCAGCCGTCGCCGCGAGCTTGCCGTCCTTCGAGACCTTCACCGCCCAGACTGCGGTGGGATGCCCGGCGAGATCGCCCACCCGCGAACCGTCGGCCTTCCAGACGACGACGTCGCCGGGCCGGTAGAGCAGGCTCTCCCCACCGGCGGTGACAAACGTCGCGCCATCGCGGGCATAGTCGGCAGCGATCACCCACCGCGTAAACGCGGGGAGGTTGGCAGCGGGAGCAGGTGCGGCTGCCGCCGGTGCAGCTGCGGCTGGCTCGGCAGCCCGGGCAGCGGTGGGCAGAAGGCTGGCCTCCACACAGCACAGGGCGAATCCCGAACAAACGATGGCCAAACGAGCGAAGCGTCGCATCACTGGGGTCTCCACAGGGGGCTCCGCGCTGGAGCTGAAACAGGCGGCGAACCAACGGACCAAACAGACAACGGGCCAATGGCATTTCGGCAATATCTGCCGATCCGGTCTCCGAGTATAGTTCCGGCTCACCGTCCGGTTCCATTTGGGTCCCCCTGCCCGGCTCGGACCTGTTTTTTGGGGGGCTCTCCTGCCATCTCGCGAGGGATTCGACCATGGCCACGCCTTCCCGCTCCTCGTCGCCCAAACCATCCGCCACCGCCGGGAAACGGCGGGCGGTACTCGTCGCCAATGGCGATCTCCGGGAGGAGGCCAACCGGGTCTGCTGGCCGGCGCAGCAGGCTATGGAGGCCGACCTCGTGAAGGCCTTTGCCGCCGCCGGCTGGAAACTGGAGCGAGGCCATGCCGCCTCGAAGGCCCGCGGCCACGGCTTCATCGCCAGCGCCCGCGAGGGGCTCGACGTGTTCGAATCGATCGATCCCGACGTGCCGCTCGTCGTGGCAGAGGCGGTCTGGCAGTATTCCAACCACGTGCTCCCGGGGCTCACGACCCACTCCGGTCCGATCCTCACAGTGGCCAACTGGTCGGGCCAGTGGCCGGGCCTGGTCGGCATGCTCAACCTCAACGGCTCGCTCACCAAGGCCGGCGTCCGCTACTCGACGCTCTGGGCCGACGACTTTGCGAGCCCAAGCTTTCGGCGGCACTTGCAGGCATGGCTCGACCACCGCACGGTGCACCACGACACGAGCCACGTCATGCCCTTCGACAAGGTGTCGATCCCGCGCAAGCTCGCGCACGCCGCCGAGACGATCGCAGCCGATCTCCGCCATCGCAAGGCGTTGATGGGCGTATTCGACGAGGGCTGCATGGGGATGTTCAACGCCATCATCCCCGATCACCTGCTCCACGCCACGGGCGTGTTCAAGGAGCGGCTGAGCCAGAGCGCGCTCTACTACGAAACCACGCAGGTGACCGATGCCGAGGCGAAGGAGGTCTTCCGCTGGATCGAGAAGGCGGGAATGCAGTTTCACTTCGGTAAGACTGAGACCACCGACCTGACTCGGGCGCAGGTGCTCGAGCAG
>JBIIOL010000096.1:0-9190 GCA_044336965.1 Pirellulales bacterium
CCCTCGTAGCCCTGCTCCGACAGGAACGAAAACGCCAGCCACGGCCCGGGTGTGGGCAGCCGCCGCTTGTAGCCCTCGGCCACCTTGCCGAGGCTGCGACGAGCCTCATCGGCAGCGCCATCGGGCAGGTCGGCGAGGTCGGCGATCGTGTCGCTCAGATCGGCGAGTTGCTCGATGTCGCTGGCCGACGGGGCGAGCGCCTTCTGCATCGACTCACTCAAGTAGGAGATGCCGGTGAGCGGCTTGTCCTTCTGGGCACGCAGCGGTTCGAACGGTTTCGTGACAAGCAGCGGCTTGCGATCGCTGCCGGCGATCACCAGCTTCTCCAGATGGTCGATCGAGTCACCGATCGTGAGGATCACGCGATCACCGATCACGCCGAGGCCGATCACCAGCTCCAGTCGCTCGATCTTGTCGAAGACTTTTTCCAGTTCCTGCTCATGATCCTCGAGTCCGGGCATCGCATCACGAATGAGATTGGCGTCCGGCTTGATCGTGAACGTGATCACCTCGCCCCCCGCCACCTTGCGGCGCTGGAGTGAGTCGGCAAGGGCCGGTTCGGCCTGCGTGATCAGCTTGACGAGCACCTCGATCCGCTTCAGTTGCGACTTGGCGGCGTCGAGCTTGGTCGTCTTGAACCCCCAGACCACGTCGGGCACCACAATCAGATTGATGTTCTCCGACAGCGTCTTGACCACCAGCCGCGTGGAAAGTTCATCGGCAGAGATCTGCTCGGCGGCATCGGCGGCCTGGAATCGCACCGGCTTGGCACGTAACTGCCTGCGGGTGTCGGCGGCTCCCTTTTCGTCGTCGTCGTCGTCGTCGTCGTCGTCGTCGTCGTCGTCGTCCATCTCCTCGACGTCAATGCCTTCGAGCACGTCGACGTCGAAACCTCCCACGGAGGCGTCTCCGCTGGCCAGCCGCAGTACGCCGGCAGCGTTTTGGGCCTGCTGGATCTTCTTCATAAGTTCCACGAACGTCACGCACGACGGCTCGCCATAGACAAACGTATCGGTCGAGACCATGTCCTTGAGCAGTTCCAGAGCCTGTTCATTCTCGGGAAGCTCCATGAAGGTGGTCGCGATCGATAGCGGGCTCCCGGGCTGCAGTTTCTGCTCCTCGATCGAATCGATGGCGCGGGACATGAAGGGCAGTTTCTTGAGGGCCGCGAAGGCGTTGCTCTTCACGAACCGGTCATACTGCTCGCGTGCCCGCAGGGTGGCCGAGACGAACGCCGCATCCTCGGGAATCATCGCCACGCCACCTGCCGTCAGAGCGTCTGCGGAGATGGCACATGGTGCCAATGCTGCGAAGGCCGCGAGGATCACGGCAGAACGCACCGCAGACGCGACCGCACGGTTCAGAAACGACATCATCGGTATCCTTTGGCTTGTGGAGGGCGGACAAGCAGCGGGCAGTCTTCACTGCCATTGGCCGCAGCCGGCCATGGAGGGCCGCCCGCGATGACTGATAGGATATGCGAAACCCAACCACGGGGAGAACCCGGAATCTTCGGGGACTGAACGCCATCCGGCCCGATTGTGGGCACGGTGCGCCACCTCGCCCCCCCGCCCGGACACACCTGCATGCTCATCGAATCAACACGGATCATCGACACCTTCGCCGAGGCCTTTCGGCTCCGGTATGTCAGGCTCATTGTCACCGCGGCCGATCCGCACTGGCTCGACGCGGCGGTCCGCGCCGCGTGCGGGTATGGCACGAGCGTGATCGGCTGCGATGCCGAGATCGGCGTGGAGCGACTGCTTGAACCGGAGGAGACCCCCGACGGCCGGCCGGGTGTGGCAATGATGGCCTGCGGTTTTTCCGCCGATGGCGTGGGAAAGGCGATTGCCAATCGCACCGCCCAGTGCCTGCTGACATGCCCCACGGCGAGCGTCTTCGACGGCCTGCCCGCGGCGGAGGAGCGGCGGCCGCTGGGAGCACACGTGCGGTACTTCGGTGACGGTTTCGAAAAGACGAAGGTGCTGGACGGACGCCGATTCTGGCGGGTTCCGGTCATGGACGGCGAGTTTCTCGTGGAAGAGACGGTGGGGATCGAGAAGGGGGTCGGCGGAGGCAATTTCATCCTGCAGGGCCGGTCGCTCACCGCCACGCTCGCCGCCGCCAGGCGGGCGGTGGACGCCATCGCCGGGACGCCGGGCACGATCACTCCCTTTCCGGGAGGTGTCGTCCGGTCCGGAAGCAAGGTTGGATCGCGTTACGAGGCCCTCCGGGCATCGACCAACGAGGCATTCTGCCCATCGCTGGTCGGCCGCGTGGAAACCTGCCTTGTGGATGGGGCGACCTGCGGCCTCGAGATCGTCATCGACGGAGTCGACGAGGCCGCGGTGGCGGCTGGCATGGTGGCCGGCATCCGCGCGGCCGTCGGGCCCGACCTCGTCGCCGTGTCGGCAGGCAACTACGGAGGGAAGCTGGGCAAGTTTCACTTCCATCTTCACCAGATTCTCGCGCCTGCCTGAACAGCGACTCTCCTGCAAATGGGCTTTCTTGCAGTCGGCGGGGTGTGGTATTTCCCGGCGATTCATCCTCCGGGGATCCTCCGATGCAAGAGCCTACGCCAGAAGCCGAACGCACCTCGCGACAAGATCTCGTCGTTGCTCCGCGGCAGTCGAGCCTGCCTCTGGTGTTGGGAGCAGTCCTCTGCGCCGGTACCGGCTTCGGTCTCGTCTGGGCGCTTGGCATTGGCCGCTCCAGCGGCGGCGGGGATGTTGCCGCTCCGGTACAGACCGCTCTGCCGTCGACGCCCACCGGTGAGCCCTCCGTCGCCTTCGCACAGCAGGAGACAGCACCACCGACCCAAGATGGCGGATTCTCGACCACCCAGCCCGATGCCGCTCCGATGGAGCCCAGGCCGTTTTCTCCCCCGCTGGGTGATGCCGATGCCCCGCGTGCGATGAACGAACGCGGTTGGCGGCCACCAGCGGCCCCGGCCGCGAGCCCAACGCCTGTCGACCGCTATCCCACGCGACCCGCGACGCTGGAGGCACCCGAGTCTCCCCTGCCCATGCCCACATCGCCGGCACCAGACGGCCGGACATCGCGATTCGCACCGCCCGGCCGCTTCCCGGGCACGGGCGATGAGCCAATCCGGCTGGCATCCGCCGAGGCGCCGACGATCGACACCCAACTCCCACCGGATCCAGCCGACGCCACGATTCCCGGCGATGCAACTCCATCGACCGATGCCGCCATCCCAGCCGACCCCCCGCTGCCGACCACCGATGCTGCCCGTGCGGCGGTCCCGCTCGCCACGTCGCCATCCGCATTTTCGACTGCTCCATCGGGAGACGATCTTCTCGCCCCCGCGCCGAGCGACATCGCCGCACCGGCAGACGCGGCTCCTGGTCCTCAGAGCACCGCGACGACGATGGAGCCCGCACAGCGATCGCCAGCCATCGGGGGCGATCTGCCGCCTCCGGCCCCGACACCACCTCCGTTGCCCACAGCGTTCACGACCGCGCCGGTCGCTGCGACGACCACGCCGCGTGGCTTCACCTCCAGCGACACAGCCCCGCCTGCCAGCTTTCGGCCCGCTGCAGTAACTCCGGCCCCAACCCCGCTGCCGCCGCCGCCATTTCCCGCAGCGGCGGCCCCCGTGATCGGTGCCGCGGCCACCAACCCATTTGCCAGTGCGCCCCCCATGGGCCCCGCCCGCTCGGCGCAGCCAGCCCCTATGACAAACATGACAAACATGGCGAACGATGCCCGCGGCCCGCGGCCAAGTGGTGCCGCCGACGGCCCGGGGGCGGCAGCGGCAGGGCAGGGACGACCCGGTCCCATGCAGCTCGAGGGGCTGCAGACGCCGCAATTCGCTCTGGAAAAGCGGGGGCCGCGTGAGATCCAGGTGGGCAAACCGGCCCGCTACGAGATTCTGATACGAAACGTCGGCAACGCGACGGCTCAGGACGTCACCCTGCATGACGCCGTTCCCTATGGCACGACGCTCATCACCACGACACCGCCGGCCAGCCCGTTCGGCGGTGGCCAGGCGGCAGGCCCTGGCGGCAACGCCGGCGGCGGGGCAACCGCACTCGTCTGGGCGCTTGGCTCCCTTGCGCCAGGCGGCGAAGCCCGCGTGTCGATGGAAGTGATGCCCGAGATGGAGGGGGAGATCGGGAGCGTGGCCAGCGTGAGCTTTCGCGCGGAAGCGTCGCTGCGGTCGCGAGCCACGAAGCCCGACCTGAAGCTCGAGGCCTCCGAGACCAAGGCCGTGAGGATCGGTGGCGAGGTCAAGCTGTCGCTCAAGGTCAGCAACCCTGGTACCGGCGTCGCCACTGGCGTCGTACTGGACGGCCTGCTGCCCGAGGGTGTTGCGCACAGCGCCGGTCGCGAACTGGAGTTTGACGTCGGCCAGCTGCGGCCCGGCGAATCGAGGACGATCGATCTGGTGATGGGCTCAACCGGACCGGGTGTCCACATGGCCCGCTTCACCGCCCGGGCCGATGGCCGACTCGAGGTCGAGCAGTCTATCCGCATCGAGGTCACTGCCCCCACGCTCGAACTTTCGGCCGAGATGCCGTCGCGCCGCTACCTCCAGCGGCCAGCCACCTGCGTGCTGTCGATGGTCAACGCCGGCACGGCACCGGCGCGGGCGGTGGAATTGGTCGCCCAACTGCCGCCGGGAATGAAGTTCGTACGGGCAAACCATGCCGGCTGGTACGAGGAGCGTTTCCACCGTGTGCTCTGGAACCTCGAGGAACTGCCGCCAGGTGAGACTGGCACCGTGGAGATGGTGCTGATGCCGGTCGATCTCGGACCGCAGAAGATCGTCGCGGCCGCACGGAGCAGCGATGGCCCTTCCTCTCAGGCGGCGCACACGGTCGAGGTCGAAGGCCTGTCGGCACTCTTCTTCGAGGTCACCGACAGCGAGGACCCGATCGAGGTCGGGGGCGTGACGGAGTACATCGTCCGCATCGCCAACCAGGGAACGAAGGCCGCCAGCGGTGTGCGGCTCACCGCAACGTTGCTGGGCGATCTCGAACCGGTCGATGCCAAGGGGCCCGCGGCCCACCGCGTGGAAAACCTCGCCGTGATCTTCGAACCATTGGCGAGACTCGCGCCCACAGAGGAGGCAGTGTTCCGCGTCCGCGTCCGCGGCCGCCGCGAAGGCGACCAGCGGATGCAGGTGCAACTGGTGAGCGACGATCATCCATCGCCGATCACCAAAGAAGAGGTCACGCGGGTCTACGCCGACCGGTAACAGGCCGGCGACAGCGTCGCCACGATCACGCCCGCAGGACCGCGCCGCACTGCCGTCCGCAGGCCGCCACCACCGCGTCGACCGTGCGGTTGGCATCCTCGCCGGAGAGCGTGCCCGTGTTGCTTCTCAGCCGCAGCGACACGACGAAGCTCTTCTTGCCCGCACCGAGTCGCTCGGCGTCTGTCCAGACCTGCACAAGCCGGCAGTCTTCGAGAAGCACGCCGGCACCGCCGCCGATCGCCGTCGCGATGTCGCCCCACGGCACCGCTTGATCCACGATCAGGTTCACGTCCCGCTCGATCGCCGGAAAGTCACTCGGTCGGCATCGAGACGGCTCCATGTCGACGGCGAACTCCAGGCAATCCAACCGGAGTTCCGCGGCGACGACCGGGCCCTTGAGGCCGGCGGCAGCGAGCGATGCCCCTGCCACTTCCCCAACAACACCCACCCGCTCCGCGGGAAGTCCTGGCCGCTCGAGCACGATCTCTGCGGCCCGTCCCTTCGCGAACAGGTTGAGGACGACTGGCCGGAAGACGATGCGCAGCCCATCGGCGGCGTGGGGGGTGACTCCAAGACGATGCATGACCGCCTCAACGAATCCCTTGGCAGCCGCAAAGCCGCCTCCCATCACGAACGACATGAGCAAGGGCTCTTCCACCGGCGATGTGGCGGCTGGTCGGGCGAGGTAACCGCGAGCGGTCTCGAACAGATCCGGCCGCTCAGCGCCGACGGCCACGTTGACAGCACGGGCCTCCAGCAGACTGGGGAGGAGCGTCCGTCGCAGGCGATCTGCCCCGCGGACGAGCGGCGGCGCACAGACCAGCGGCGGAGTGTCACCCCATGGGCTGGCCGTCGCTTCAAGCGTCTCGCCAACCACGCTCCGCGTCATCGCCTCGCAGAAGCCTGCCGCGACGAGCACGTCGGCCGCCCGCCTGAGCGTCCGCTCGCGGGCCGATTCAGCCACCGGCCGCGCGGCGATCGGCTCGTTCTCCGGCACTTTGTCATAGCCCTCGATCCGCGCGATCTCTTCCACGAGGTCGATTTCGCGAGAGCAATCGCGCCGCCACGTGGGCGCCCGCCAGCTGGACCGCGCCCCGTCGACAGTCTCGGCCACGAAGCCCAGCCCGGTCAGAATCGCCTGCTGGCGGTCGGCAGGAATGTCGATGCCGAGCACCTCGGCCACGCGACCGTGCCGCAGGGAAATCGTGGCGGGGTTCGTCTGCAAACGCCCCGCCTCCACGACGCCGCGGGAAACGTGCCCGCCGGCGATCTCTGCGATCAGTGTGGCGGCACGGCGGCCGGCCCAGTCGACGGCCGCGGGATCGGGCACCCGTTCAAACCGATACGACGACGCGCTCGCCAGCGCGAGCCCCCGCGCAGCGGCGCGAACCGTGAGCGGCGCGAACTGTGCCGACTCCAGTAGAATGTCGGTCGTGTTGGGTGCGACTTCGGTGCCGGCGCCCCCCATCACCCCGGCTAGCGCCACAGCTCCCTCCGCATCGGCGATCACGCCCATCGCATCGGTCAGCGCATACGTCTTGTGGTTGATGGCGGTGAACGGTTCTCCCGAGATGGCCCGCCGCACGCTGATCCGTCCACCCCGGATCCTGGCAAGATCGAAGGCGTGGAGGGGCTGACCACATTCGAGCATCACGTAGTTGGTGATGTCGACGACATTGTTGACGCTTGCCATTCCGACGGTTGCCAATCGGTCGATGAGCCACTGCGGGCTCGGCCCCACCCGCACTCCCTTGATCACCCGGGCCGAGTAGAACGGGCAGATCTCCGGGCTCTGGATCTCCACCGCGATGTCCGCAGCCGCCGCGACGGCTGCCTCCTGCAGACGGGGCTCGGGAATGTGGAGCGGCCTGGCGAAGAGCACGGCAGCCTCGCGGGCCACGCCGATGTGCCCGAGACAGTCGGGGCGGTTGCTCGTTACTTCGATCTCGATCGCCGTGTCGGCACCGACCGTGCGCGTCGACTCGTGATTGAGTCCGGAGAGGAGCAGCCGTTCGACGAGGGCATCGGCCGGCACCGCCAGGCTCACATACTCGGCCAGCCAGTTCGTGGAGATGATCATGGCTTTTGTCCCCTCTCAGGTGAACAGGACGACGGACGGATCGATGAACAGTTTGGCGAACTGACCGGCGGCCGGCGGTCAGAACTGCCGCAGGAAGCGCACGTCGTTGCGATAGAAATCCCGAATGTCGGCCACGCCGTAGCGACGGGCTGCGATCCGCTCGACGCCCAGGCCGAACGCGAAGCCCGACACACGGTCAGGGTCATAGCCGACCGCCGCGAGCACAGCGGGATCGACCATGCCGGCTCCGCCCATCTCGATCCACCGGCCTCCCCATTCCATGTCGAACTCGACGCTTGGCTCCGTGAACGGAAAGAACGACGGCCGGAACCGCACGTGCACATCGCCGCCGAGGAAGCTCGAGGCAAGTTGCCGGAGCACGCTCTTCAGGTGGGCCATGGTCGTGCCGGTCTCGATGAGCAGCCCCTCCACCTGGTGAAACATCGGATAGTGCGTGGCGTCGGCCGTGTCGGGCCGATAGACACGCCCCAGCGATACGATCCGCAGCGGCGGCCGGCGGTTCTCCATGACGCGGATCTGCACGGTGCTCGTCTGCGACCGCAGCAGAAGAGGATCGGCTCCACGGGCCACCGCCAGGTAGAAGTTGTCGAGCGGATCACGGGCCGGGTGCTCGGCCGGGATCGCAAGGGCCTCGAAATTGTGCCACTGATCCTCGACCTCGGGGCCGTCGACACTCTCGAAGCCCAATCGGGCCATGATCTCCTGCACACGACGGATCGTCTGCGTGATCGGATGAACGTGGCCCAGTCGCACCGGGTCGCCAGGCAGCGTCACGTCGATCGCATCTGCTGCCGCTCCTGCCGCGCCGCCGCCAGCGAGCCGTTCCTGGACGTCGGCAAACAGCGTTGTCACCGCACCCTTGGCGTCGTTGAAGTGCCGACCGCCTGCGGGCCTTTCGGTGGCCGCCAGTCCCGAGAGGAGTTTTTGAATCGCCTTGAGCCGCCCGCTCCGCGCGCCGAGAAACTCGATGCGGGCCTGCTCCAGTCCGACTCCATCGGCGACCCGCGCGAGCGTCTCCGCAGCCGCCTCGCGGAACGCCACGAGTTCGGCCACGAACGCACCGATGTCTACAGACTGTCCGGCAGGCGTGCCGGCCGATGGCTGCGCATCTTCTCGAGCCGCATCATCGCGGCCTTTGGACACAGTCACGGCACTACGCGACCGCAGCCGGCTCCGGCAATCCAAGAGCCTTGCGCGCGGCGTTCACGACGGCATCGAAACCAGTCGGATCGAGCACCGCCATCTCGGACAGCGTGCGACGATCGAGTTCCGAGCCGATCTTCTCCAAGCCGGCGATGAACTGGCTGTAGCGCAGACCGCGTTCACGACAGGCGGCGTTGATCCGCACGATCCACAGCCGACGGAAGTCGCGCTTCTTGCGTCGACGGTCCCGCCGGGCATACACGCCCGCGCGGATGATCGATTCCTTGGCTGTGCGAAGCAGGCGGCGACGGCCACCGACGGAGCCCTTCACCCGCTTGAAGAGACGCTTCTTGGCTCGGAGACGCGGAACAACGTTTTTGGTGCGCATGGTTTTGAACTGCCTTTTGGAACAATCAATGTCGCTGTTTGAACTGTATTTTCAAGGGGCCCTGCTCGCCAGGGCTCCCGGGGCTAATAGCTGGAGCCCCATTCAGTGGCTAGTCGGTGGCGAGAGCCCCTGTCAGTAACTGTAGCCCCTCAGCATCTCGACGATCTTCGCCGTTTCGGGCACTGCGAGCACGTCGGTGCCACGGAGGTTGCGCTTCCGCTTGCTGGTGAGCCGGACCTGCAAGTGGCTCGTGCCGGCGCGGCGATGCTTCACCTTCCCACGGGCGGTGACTCGGAAACGCTTCTTGACGCCCTTGTGGGTTTTCTGCTTCGGCATG
>JBIIOL010000610.1:0-2636 GCA_044336965.1 Pirellulales bacterium
GGCTGCTCGAACGGGGCGTGCGGTTCGTGCAGGTCTGGAGCGGCAACGACAACGGCTTCCCTCGCCGCAACTGGGATTCGCACGAAGACGTCGAACGCGACCACGGCCCGTTGGCCACCGGCATGGCCCGCGGGGCGGCCGCCCTCATCAAGGATCTCGACCAGCGTGGCCTGCTCGAAGACACGCTCGTGCTCTGGACGACGGAGTTTGGCCGGATGCCGAGCTCGCAGGGGGGCAAGGGCCGCGACCACAATCCGTTTGTGTTCACCAACTGGCTCTGCGGCGGCGGCATCAAGGGCGGCATCGTCCACGGCGAGAGTGACCAGTGGGGCTACAAGCCGCTCGACCGCGACCGCCCCACGACGGTGCACGACGTGCACGCGACCGTGATGCGGCTCCTCGGCGTCGAGCATACGAAGCTCACCTGGCGGCACAACGGCATCGACCGTCGCCTCACCGACGTGCACGGCCACGTCATCAACGGCATCCTGTCGTAGCCTGGGCTCCGAAAAAGGTGACTGTCACCTTTTGCTCGGATGTCCGTCAGCCGGGCGTTCGGTGGTGGAGTTCGCAGTGCGCCGCAGCTGCCAGCCGATCCAGGGCATCGGATGCCAGTTGACCGCCGGCCATGAAGTCGACGAGTTGCTCGAACGGAATGGCAGCCGTCTGACAGACTTGTTCGTACGGCTGTCGCATGGCAGTCACGGCGAGTCGGAGCCGACCACTGACCGTGTCTTCGGCCGCCGCCATCTGACGAGCATGCCCGCGCTCGAGCAGCCACGGCAACTCGGCTCGAACCGCGGCTTCGATGTCAGCGTCGCTGGTGCCGGGGTGCGAATCGTGCGATGTCATTCCGGAACCTCGTAGGCGGTGATGGGCTGAACCGTGAACTGATCAAGCCAGCGGTAGACGACGATAACGAAGCGACCATCGGCCAGATGCCCGAAGGCCACTGGCAACCCAGTCGAGCGGCTCAGATCCTGACCGGCCGGGGCGTTCACGATCCCCTCGACATCTTCGGTCGATAGTCCCCTCTCCGCGAGTTTTTCGACCACGGAATCGATCCAGATGAACTCGAAGTATGCCATCCGATCGATTCCGATACTCAAATAATACGCAAGCGGAAGCCCGTGGTCCAAATGCCTCTGATCTGAAAGTGTGTACTTACGTACACTATTTTGTCAAGCCCCTTGGGGCATCATCGGCACCTGGCCGCCATCGGTCGTGGACTGACGGTTGGCCGCTGGGACGCACTGCTCTTTAGGTCCGCCTCAGGCGGCGAGAATAAGTCTGCTATCCTGCGTCGATGGCTCACTGGGTTGCTCTCGTCGTCGATGGTTTGGATCGAGGATCCCTCGACGACGTCTCCTCCACGATGTTCAGCCTGGGCGCCGCCGGGGTCGCCGAGGAGGGTGATCGTGGCGTCGAGCCGCCCACGCGTCAGCTTTGGGACGAGGGGCTACCAGAGCCGCCTAGCCTCACCGTGCGGCTGCGGGCGTGGTTCGAGTCACCGGATGCGGATGTTCGCGCGGCCGCCGAGGCGTGTCTGCCTCCCGCTGTCGAGGCCCGCTGGGAAACGGTGCCCGACGAGGACTGGTCGACGGCGTGGCGGGTCAATTTTCCCGTCTTCCGCGTGGGCCGACTCGTCGTTTCGCCGCCGTGGGAGCAGGTGCCTGGATCGCTGATTCTCGAGCCGGGGCAGGGGTTTGGCACGGGCCAGCATGCGACCACACGCCTGGTCCTCGAACGGCTTGTCGCTCTCCTCGACCTTGAAGGTGATCCGATGCCCCGTAGTCGCGTGCTCGACGTCGGCTGTGGCTCCGGCATTCTCAGCTTGGCTGCGGCCCATCTCGGGGCCGATGCCTACGGCATCGATCACGATCCATTCGCGGTCGAGGGTGCGCGTTCCGAGGCAACTCGCAATGGCTTGAACGTGTCGTTCGACACCACGCCGGTCGCCGACGTGCCGGGGCGATGGACCATCGTGCTCGCCAACCTCTTTGCCGATACCATCGTCGACTTGGCCGATGCGCTCATCGCGAGAACAGAAAAACACATCATCCTGGGTGGCATTCTGGCCGACCGCGAGCAGCGTGTTCGCAAGGTCTTCGACCCGCGGCTCGGGCAGCCTGATCGCTCGCAGGACGGCGAGTGGGTCTGCCTGCACTACCGCGTGCCGGATGCATGTTGAGGGACGTGACGTTCACAGGAAATAAAAAAGCCGGAGAGTGCCTTGCGACACTCTCCGGCCCTGGATTGCTTTCCGTCAGGAAGGCTTAGTAGCGGCGACCGCCGCCACCGCCGCCATAGCCGCCACGACCGCCGCCGCTGCTCTCGCGCGGCTTGGCCTCGTTGACGGTCAGGGCCCGACCATCGAACTCCTTCTCGTGCATGCCGCTGATCGCCCGCTGGGCAGCGTCGTCAGCCTGCATCTCCACGAAGCCGAAGCCCTTGCTGCGACCCGTGTCGCGATCCTGGATGACCTGCGCGCTGACGACGGTTCCGAATTCGAGGAACATCTGTTCCAGGGACTCGCTCGTCACGCTGTACGCGAGGTTACCGACATAAAGTTTCTTACCCATTACAAAAACACTCCTACCGATGACCCAAAGATGCTTTCGGGGTCACGTCGAAAG
>JBIIOL010000097.1:0-9180 GCA_044336965.1 Pirellulales bacterium
ATGGAATGCCACCAGCGGCCATCACAAGCCGCACAATCGCATGCTCGAGATTCGGGGCTCGATCCCGGAGCCATTCGTCTCCCTTGCGGAGCAAAGCCCGCACTGCGGCTGCCGCTCCGTTCCGGGTCGGAGCAGAGTCGAATCGACCGGAATGACTCCGATAGGTTCCGCCCCGTGCCGCTACGGAGGCGACAGGCCCCGAACCAGATCTCGTGTCTGTCGATGAGGTCACCAGCTGCCGGACAACCCGCGAGATTCCGGTCGCTTCTCCCGGAGCGCCGGCCAGCGAGCAATCGATGAAGACGCGAGAGCTCATTGGGGCAATGAAACGGATTCGCGATCGCAACGGCGGGCGAGGTTCCGGAGACCAAGCATACTCGTGTCAGGACGCCACGAGTGAGAATCAACGCAGCCCTTCACGGCAACCTTCGTCCAAAAAGTCTTTGATAGGTGTTGACACAGGCGTCGATTCCTCGCGCTTACCCCCTCGGCTCGCCAAGCGGCCCAAATCTGCTTTGAAAATAGTGCGATGCACCGTTTATGACGGCAAGCAGGCGTCGGAACCTGGGGCCAGGCAGTTTGATTGCGGTCGTGATGTAGGGCCCGATTACGGTGACATACCGCAATACGCGAAGCGGAAACACCAAGGGGAGGTTGAGGTCGAGACACAGGAGGATATTCCGAATCGAGTAATATTGAGAAAGAGGTGACGCCACGCCACCGGTCGATTTGGTGACTTTGTGCCATACCTTCGATGCCGGAACATAAATCACCTTGTAGTTGGCGCTACGGGCCCGCAAACCCCAGTCGACGTCCTCCGCGTAACAGAACATCTCCTCGCGCAGCAGTCCGATTGTCTCGCACAGTTGCCGACTCACCATCATCGCGCATCCAGTCGGCCGGTCCGTTTCCACGACTTGGTCGTACTGCCCATCGTCGACCTGCCCGTGGCCCAGATGATGGTCCCATCCCAGAATGGGGCGAAGTTTCGCTCCGGCAAACCAAATCACATTAGGCGAGTCATAGAAGAAGATTTTTGAGCAAAACATACCGGGCTGGCCATCGGCTGTAGCGATCTTTACCAATGCCGTTATGAATTCCGGGTCTACCACGGTGTCATTATTCAGCAACACAACGTAGTCAGCTCCGTTGTCCAGCGCATGGCGGATACCGACGTTGTTGCCACCGGCATAGCCTAGGTTCGAACCGGTCTGAAGTACTGTGATCTCAGGAAACCCGGATCGGAGAAGGAGTTCAGACCCATCTGACGATCCATTGTCGACGACAACAATTCGAGTTCTCGGATAGTGGTTCGTGAGGAATGTTTTCAAGCACTCCGCTGTGTCGGCGTAGCCGTTCCAATTCAGGATTACGACGTAGACGAGCGGGAGGTTTTCAACGCTCGGCGAGCGGTCACCGGGTTGGCATGCTTCATCAGCGGTGGAGTATGTCGTCATCCCGAAACCTGCCGCTGCGGAACATGCCCTTCGGTCGCTGGCTCACGCTCTCGATGGCACTGCCGGTCGCTTCGCTCGTCATGCACTGGCAGGCTACCGCTTTGCGTGAGCGCCGTTCGCGTATGTACCACGAAAAGGTGATTTGGCAGGCGGAGCCGTGTGCCTAAGGATGCCTAGATCGCCGCCGTTGCCATTCGCGATAACACCAGATAGCAGGACTCAGAATGGCGTTTCCAAGACGATAGCTCACGGAGTTCGCAATCGTGTCTCGGTCGATCAGTATGGTCTCCGCACAATACCGTTGCCCTCGCATCAGCCGCAGCGTGTACTCGGGCGGCAGGTGCTCGGCAATCGTTGTGTAGGCGCGGAGAAATCCTTCGAAGCGGGAACGATGGGACTGCGACGTCCAGACTCCGCCTGGATGGACGCGGTAACAGGCCATGCACTCCGGAAGCATCCCTAAAGGCCCCCGGATGGTTGCGATCAGGCAGATCGCCCAGTCACCGATTGGCAGTAGCTGCACCCAATCGGGAATGTTCGGAACTGCGGCCTTGCGGACCATCAGAGAGCATGTCTGCACGCAGTTCTGCAGGCAGAGATCATCGAACGTTACGGGTTCAAGGTGAGTAGGCGGATGTCGCTGCCCCAGAGGCTTGCCGTTAGGGTTCACATACTCGGCCGGATGGAAGCAACCGCTCCAGTCGGGGTGTTGATCGAGGGCATCAACCTGTCGCTGTAGTTTGTGCGGATCGGTCCAGTAGTCGTCCCCCTCGAGGAATGCGACGAATTCGCCTCGACATCGGGCGAACGTGTCTCTCGCGTTTCGTTGCATGCCGAGGTTTTCTTCCCGCAGCAGCAACGTCAGTCGGCCCGGGAATTCGCGATCAAGCCTCTGGAGGATGGTGGCAGTGCAGTCGGGCGACGCGTCTTCGCCGACGACGATTTCCACCGGAAACGACGTCTCCTGTTCCAAAACGCTGCGGATGGCCTGCTCGATGAACCGCTCGTGGCGATAGGTGATCACGCACACGCTCAAGCGCGGAACTCCGCTCATGCCCAGCCCTCGTCGAAGCGGCCGCCGGGCGGGATGGTCTCCGGCAGCCGCTTTCGCAGGTTCCCGGCGTTATCGAGCGCCCAGCGAATAATCCGCCCAATCTGCTCGACGTCGCTGGGCGACACGGCGGTTCCGGTGGGCAGAACCACCACGCGACGGACGACGTCCTCCGTTACCGGCAGCAGGAGATCGGCATTTGGGTAGTACGACCGATAAGGTTCCATCCGATGTACGCCCGGAAAAAAATATCGCCGAGCCAACACATTGTGAGCGTGAAGCACTTGCACGACTTGGTCACGCGTGAGGGGGCATTGCGCGGGCTCAAGGTCCAAAACAACATATTGATAATTCTGCGCCTGCGTCTCGTCATACGCGATGAGCGCCACGCCCGGCAGATCACGAAGCGCGTCCCCATACGCCGCGTAGTTGACCCGATTGTGCTCGACGATGTGTGGCATGCTGTCCAGTGACGTGAGCCCCATGGCGGCAGACAGTTCGTTCATCTTGCCGTTCGTGCCGACGTAGATCACATTGTCATAGCCGGAGAAGCCGAAGTTTCGCATCAACCGCATCTTGGCCGCCAATTCATCGTTGTTGGTAACGACGGCGCCGCCTTCCGCACAATTGACGAACTTCGTGGCGTGGAAGCTGAAGACCTCGGCCAACCCGAACCCACCGATGGCGCGTCCGGCATGGGTGCATCCAAATCCGTGGGCTGCGTCGAACATAAGCGTGAGGCCATGGTGATCTGCGATCGTCGTCAGTTCCTCGACGAGGCAGGGCTTCCCCCACATATGGACGCCGATGATGGCCGATGTCTTGGGAGTGATGAGCCGCTCAATGCAGGCAGGGTCGAGATTGTGCGTGACGGGATCGATGTCACAGAAGACGGGCGTAATCCCCTGCCACTGCAGCGCGTGAGCCGTCGCGACGAACGTGTACGCAGGGATGATGACCTCACCGGTGATTCCCGCGGCGCGCGTCGCGATCTCGAGAGCAATCGTGGCATTGGCCATCGCCACGCAGTTTCGGACGCCGGCAATCTCAGCGACCCTTTGCTCAAACTCGTTGACAAGCGGGCCATCGTTCGACAGCCAGACGCGATCGAGCATCTCTTCAATGCGACACAGAAGTCGCGAGCGATCTCCGAGATTCGGACGGCCGACGTGGAGGGGACGGGCGAAGTGCAAATTCGGCAAAATCATATTGTTAGCTGTGGGACCCATTAAGAATGTTTGGCCGAAAGCGCTGCGAGACTCTCCGCTTCAAACGCCTCCCGCGCATGTGAAAACCTCCGGTATGTGCTAATCATGATCTGAGGCGGTGAGGAGGAGCCGGTGGCGGGAGGTTTCGCCTTCGCCGGGCGATGACCGTGTAGTGGATGGGCATAAGAAAACGGTGCGGATCCTCAAGCGCGTCCAGCGCTACGATCTCGAATCCGCTTTCCTCATCGAAGAGGCTGCGCAGTCCGTGCTCGGTGAAGCGCCAGCAATCCGGAAGCGGCCCGTGGATGCGGAAATTGAAGGGCGTTGACACAAGCGATAGTCCGCCAGGCTTGAGGAGCCGCCGGATTTCCTTCACCGCGCTGAAGGGCTTCAGCGTGTGCTCCAGCACCTCTGTGCAGACGACAATATCGTAGGACTCAGCGGGGATGGTGCGGGAGTTGTCACGGCACAGATCGACGATGTGCGTGGCTCCCGAGGCGGGGTCGATGTCCAGCGTGTCGATCTGAGCGGCGGGAAAGTGGGGGCGTGCACCGGCGTGGTCTTGGGGGGCCACGTCCAGCAGCCGCAGGCCGGGGCGGTCGTAATGGGCCCCGGCTTCTCGGAGGAAGCGGCTGACATTTCCGCGCAGGCTCTCAAGATGGAGTTTGTCAATCTCCGCCACTGGGCGTGCGCCGCGGTCAGCTTCGTTTAATGACATACGCGTGGGCGTTGACGTTGTGGATGAAAAATTTGTCCCGGTCGCTAGAGATCTCCTCGATCAGGCGGCGGACGCCACCACAGGCGCTGAAGAACCCATAATCGTCAAAGATGACGATCCCGCCCGGAACGAGTTGCTCCCACACATGATGAAAGGCAGCCTTCGCGGAGAGATAGACATCCACGTCGATGTGCACGAGAGCCAGAGGGCGGTCGCCGAGATGATTGCCAGTATCTTCCGGAAAAGAGCCTCGCAGGATCACGTGGTTGCTCACGCCCAGGCCGCAAAGCAATTGCTCCACGACAAGGATGCTGGTGTCCGAGTGGGCACCATCGCGGTAGTGTTCCCACTCGCTGGACTTGACCACGCCCTCGAAGGTGTCGGCGAGATAGATGGTTTTTGACGGCAGCCGGGTGGTGAGAATGCCCGCGGTGCCTCCCCGCCAGACGCCGACTTCTAGCACGTCTCCCGGCAGATCCTTCACCTGCGCGCAGATCTGATAGAGCGAGTAGCACCGCACCCGGTCCACAAGTGTGTTCGGGCGGATCAATTCATAGAGCTCGGAGAACTCCGGGTTGTCCAACCACGGCGCGTCGTATGGATAGCTATGAACAGGGCCGTCATCGTAGCGGAACACGGCGAGCCCGGCGTTCTTGCAGGCTACCCTCAAGGCCTGCAGGTCTCGGTTTGGATCAGGACTCATTTTGGTTAGTGAAAGTCGCCGAACAGCTCGATCGCCTGGTTGATGTCGAACGGGGTAGCCGCGCTGGACGCGGCCACCTGTTCCCTCTCGGCAAAGGAATCGTCGATGAAAATGGCGGGCCGGCGGTCGATGTAGTTGGCTTTTGAGACGCCTTCCGGGACCTCGATGATTCGGTCGAACATCTCTGGAGCCAGCGCGCGAGCCGCGAGCGCTTCGCGGGCGGTCGCTTGATGGCGCGAGGAGTGGCGGGTCAGTAGATGCAGGGCCTTCCCGTCGTTCCGAAAGCGATAAAGTACCGCCACCATCCGGTGATTGACCACGCCCCGCCATAGCAGTGTGTCGTCCAGATCCACAAAGACATCGGTGAACTCGAGATCAAGCCGTGCCCGGGCAGCGAGGGCACGGTCGATGACAAGCCCGTGCTCGTTTTGCCTAACAGAGACATTGCGGTCGGCGGCATCATGAAGGGACAGTAGCGGAAGGTTCACGCCAAGGCCGCGGAAGACTCCAGATGTGCCGGAGCAGCGGGCGGCGACCTCCATCAGTACGAGTTCGCCCGAGGCTCGTTCCTTCACCTGGAAAAACCATTGTCCGCGGAAAATGAGCGATCCGGAGATCGCTTCCGCCATTTCCAGGAAACGCGGATCCTTCACTGGCTGGCTGTTTACGCTGATGCCACCGAAAATACGGCCGCGCGTGCGGCCTCCTGCGAACCGCAGCATGCCGTGGCGGTCGGTAAAGCAGTCGATGGTGTATTCCAAACCCGGCAGCATTTCACAGGCGACCAGCGAGGAATCGCGTCGAAGCATTTCGGTCCATTCGTCCTTGGTACGCGCCACCCCGGTGCCGCGGGAGCCTTGGCCAACGTCCGGTTTCAGGAAGATTGGAAAGCGAGTTACCTCGTCCGGGGACGGGTAGACGATAGGCACCGCGACGACATCGCGGAGGTGCCGGTAGGTCAACGCTTTCGATCGCGCGATCCGGCAGGTTTCCAGCGGGGAGCCGACCACTCGCAGGTGATCCAGATGGCCCTCCTCCTGCCACTGCGAAAAGAGCACCGTCAGACTGTCATGCGCCGGGATCAGGAACTCGATGCCAAGTGAGACCGTGAGATCGCGCAGGGCCGGTAGCAAAGTCGGATCATCTGCGAAAGGGAGCCCAGCGTAGTGGTGCTCGTAGCTGAACGCACCGTGGTCGGCCACGCTGGAAGCGCCATGGAGTTCGAAGAATGTCGAATACGCTAGCGCGCGACAATACTCGAGACCGATCTCGGATCCGCAGGGAAAGATTAATGCGCGTTTTATCGACATACTCTGCGCGTCAGGCATAAGGCACTGTCGCTGCCTGCATGCGCGAGGACGCCGAATACATGACGAAATGGCAAAGGGCCCATCCTCACTTCGTCTTCATATCTGAATCGCCCGGAAAATGAGTAGGCCTTCGCACCTCCCCGCCTAAAACTAGACCGCTGACGCTCATACCTTGGCAGGGCTACCTTGGTAACAGAAACTGACTCCGCCATTGGGAGGACAGCATCGGAATAAGCCACGAAGAGCCCCGAAGAACTCCGAGCGAAAGGACCGCAACCTACTGAGTGAATGATCAGCGAGACGCTTCGCAGATCAGAGTCGATTCCGGTCGCGTTTCTCGGTTCTGCAAATCTGGATAGGTGCTCGCGTTCAACTCGGCGTCCACGATACGTGAGAAACCGGCCTCTTTCAGTCGACGACGAAGCTCCTCACGGTCGTATAGCCACAAGTGCTGCCACTCGCGAAATGCGATATTGAGGTATTCGCAGCCAGTCTGAATCCATGAATAACCGTATTTCGCCATCCACGGCTGGTTCTGCCAATCATTGTCCCAATACTGCCGTACCGATTCCCGCATGTCCGGCATGGCGACTCTTAAAACGCCATCGGGGCGAAGCGCACGTCGGCATTCCCGCAAAAAAGCGAGGCCCACGTCCGGCGAAAGATGCTCAAGAAAATGTTCGTTGTAGATAAAACTGCAACTGCCATCCGGACACGGGAGACCGTCGCTGGCGTGCCATCGGGCGTTGAGATTTTGGAGACGCGCGTTTTCGTCCAAGTGAATCCAGCCGGGAAACCGGACCTCGCCGCAGCCGATATGAAGCTTAAACGGGCCCGGCATGCGTTTCAGTGCCCGCCGCGCAGCGAATTGCCGGATCTTCTTTGGGAACCATTGGCGATATGCGTTTAATCTGTGGAGCATTGAAGCGGATCCTTAAAAGCAAGCCGTGGTCATGGCACGATCCACCACTCGCGGAGAGCAGCGTCCAAAACCTGACTGCGGCCGCCGGCATCCAACGGCGTGCGGCCCCAGGCAACGGAGGCGATGACGCCAAGCGATAACAGGAACACCAAGTCCGCAAAGCCATCGAGGCAATTGATGAGAACGACTGACGCCTATCACAAGTGGGTGGAATGGAGCGATGAAGACGGGGTCTACCTTGGCAAGTGCCCGGACCTGATTGCGGGCATTCATGGTGATGACCCGGTGAAGCTGTATGCGGAGCTGACGGAAGTCGTCGAAGAGGTTGTCAGTCACTTTGAAGCATCCGGCCGGCCGCTGCCGCCGCCGACCGTGCGGCCGATGCGGGAAGTGCGGTGAGCGGTCGGGTCGCAGGTCGAACCCGGAGGTCGCTGCCAATGCAATGGACAGTGGTTCTCGAGCAGGAGGCAGAGCGGAGCGGCAAGGACCGCCGTCGCGCACTCCGTTCCCGTGGGTGGCGGGCGGCACGGTCGCCCGGAACCCGGCCGGAATCAGCCTTACGCGGCCGTAGGGCGAAGCCGACGGACCGCTGAGAACGCATTATGAAGAGTCTGAATTCAGAATTCATGAGCGCGACGGTCGGCGGCCGGGGCTTGCACCGGAAAACCTTGACGCATATACCTGCGTCCACTATCAGGATTTGATGTCCCCGCATTCGGGGGCATGTGGATTTCAAAGGCAGGTTCGATCGCAGGCAGGAGGCGAAGCATGGCACTCCCGCGATACGACCTGGTGATCGAGTGATCACCCGGGCCGGGAAACGCTGCCGCAAAACCGGTTTCCAAAGGCATGAGGAAAAGACTGCAAGTGCTGCTCACGGAGCGCGAGTTTACCGAGATCCGGGGGTTCGCGAAACGCGAGCGGCTCACTGTTGCGGCCTGGGTAAGCCGTGTTCCGCAGGGGTGGACTGCCGTGGCCCGAACAGGAACCTTTATGACACCAAAACGGTCGATATGCCATCTAGGCGGCCCTCCTCCTGCACGCTCGGAAATCACCATGAACCTGACCCTGACAAATATTCCTGAAGAGGTCTACACGAGACTCAAGTCTGCGGCCGTGGCGCATCGACGCAGCCTGAACAGTGAGGCGATCGTGTGCCTCGAGGCGGCGATCTTTCCGCGACGCGGGGCCGGCGGCGAACGGCTCTCGGCTGCTCGGGCGCTGAGGGCCACGCTGCCCAAGGCGGTATTTCGCGCGAAAGACATTGCCGGTTTCAAGCGGCAGGGCCGCGCATGATCGTCGTCGATACCAACGTCATCGCCCACCCCCAACCGAGACGTCCGCGAGCGAGCCGGCGGAGACGGTGATCACGCGGTCGCAATAGGCCGTGGTCGAGAGGCGGTGGGCGATCATGATGATCGTGAGGTCGCGGGAGAGACCGGCAAGCGTGTCCATGAGGGCCTTTTCGGTGGCGTCGTCCAAGGCGCTCGTGGCCTCGTCGAAGACGAGCACGGGCGCCTGCTTGTAGAGCGCCCGCGCAATCCCGATCCGCTGCCGCTGGCCGCCGGAGAGCCGTACGCCCCGCTCGCCCACGGTCGTGGCATAGCCCTTCGGCAGTGACTCGATGAATTCGGCAATCTGGGCCTGAGCGGCCGCGGCCTCGAGGCGGCCCTGATCGACCTTGGCCGCCGGGATGCCGAGGGCGATGTTCTCTGCGATCGACGCGTCGGCGAGAAAGATGCTCTGCGGCACATGCGCGATGTTCGCCTGCCAGGCCTCGGAGTCCACCTCGCGGCCGTCGATCAGGAGCC
>JBIIOL010000099.1:0-9152 GCA_044336965.1 Pirellulales bacterium
CGCCGTGCACGGCTACAGCATCGGACCGCTCGAGTCTCTGGAGAAGCCGCATTCCTACAAGACGTCGCGGGGCCGGCCGGGGCAGGCCAGTGGCGAGCGGTCGACCTTTTCGCAGGCTCGGTTCGGCATCGTCATCTCGCGCGACAGCTGGGGGCCGTTCGTGAAGATGTTCCACGCGCTGTTCGTGGCAGTCGCGATCGCACTGCTACCCTGCTTTATTCGTCCCACCGACCTCGACCCCCGATTCGGCCTCGGCGTCGGCGCGCTCTTCGCGGCCGTAGCGAATTCCTACCTGATCGGCGCCCTGGTGCCCGACACGGGCGAATTCTCGCTGGCCGACATGGTGAACCTGCTCGGGATCGTGACGATTCTGATCACGCTCGTCGAATCGACGGTGTCGCTCTATCTGTATGACCACCGCGGTGAACGGGAGCTTTCCCGGTCGCTCGACCGCACCTCCTTCATCGTCGTGTCGGTGGGATTCGCTGCGGCCGTCGCCATGATGCTGCTCGGCGCATCGGGCGGCCGGTGATCGCTCGGCCCCTCGGCGCATGCCGCTAGCGGCTCGTCACGAGCGCCGGCCACCAGCTGCAGAGATACCAGGCGCGGGGTGTCGTCCACTCCGCGAAGGCCTCCAGGGCGCCGCGGCTCATCATGCCCCCAGCTCCCATGCCCCCAGCACCCATACCCTGCGTGCCTGCGGAAAAGTCGCCGTCGAGCACATCCTTCAAGAGCCCACGTGGCTTCGAATACCGCACCACGCGGGCCGTATCCTTTGTGAGGGCAGCCAACTCGACCGCCCGCGCGACCGCGTCCTCGAGGAACCCGATCCGGTCGACGAGGCCCGCATCGACCGCCTGCTGCGCCGTGAAAATCTGGCCCGTGGCCACGCTCGCGAGCTTCTCGTCGTCGAGCTTCGGCCGTCCCTGCTTCACGATCTGCTTGAAGCGGGCGAACATCTCGTCCACCAGGCTCTGCAGCACCTTCCGCTCGCGTTCGGCCAGTTCGGGCGTGCGATCCTTGGTGGGGCTGAGCATCTCCTTGAGCGGACCGCTGGCGATCGAATCGTCCTCGATGTCGAACTTCTTCAAAAGCTTGGAGATGTCGAAGTGCGGGATGATCACGCCGATCGAACCCGTCAGCGTGGCTGGCTCGGCGAAGATCACGTCCTCACGGCCGCCGTTGGCCATGGCGACATAGTAGCCGCCGCTGGCCGCGATGCCGCCCATGCTCACCACCACCGGCAGATCACGGTCCCTGGCGAGTTGGGCCAGCCGGTAATGAAGTTCGTCGCTGCCGCTGACCGTGCCACCAGGAGAATCGACGCGAAGCACGATCGCCTTCACGCTCTCATCGTCCGCGATGTGGTCGAGTTGCGCCCGGGTGAAGCCGCTGCCGCCCATGATGGCGCCGGCGATGTCGACGATCGCCACCTTGCTGGTGGCCATCCGCGAGAGCGAGTGATACTTCTCCACAACCTTCGAGTCGCGTTGGAAATACTGCGCCGCGGCACCGGCGCTGGCAACCGCCGATGCCAGCGAAATGCCGGCGATCGTCCAGGCGATCCACATGCCCCAGCGGCCCCAGAGGCCGCCCTGCTCCAGAATGACGCGTGTCGGCGGCGGCGAGAGAGTCTGTTCGATCTGCATGGCGGCACTCCGAGGGGTGGCGGTGGCGAGACGGAACGCCAGTTTGCCATTTTTCTGCGCATCCCGTTACCCTGACCGGCAGGAGTTCACGATTCCCCGGCACGGTGGTGCCCGCGGGACTCGTGCTTCGGCTGAAATCAGCGACGTGATCCGAGCGAGAGGAGTGTGGCGACGTGTTTGTGTGTGTCAGCACCGAGTGTTTTCCCGATCTGCCGCTGGCGAAGGCGATGGAGCGGCTGGCGGAACTCGAGTTCACGGCCGTGGAGATCGACGTCCACGAGGGCGGCCCCCACCTCCAACCCGGTCAGGTCGTGGCCGATCCCGAGGCGGCGATCGCGGCCTGCAGCGACCTGCAGCGGCTGCGGCCAGTGGCCATCTCGTTCTCGTCTCCCGAAACGCCCGAACTCTACGACCGCTTCACGGCGTGCTGCCGACTGGCGAAGTCGCTCGCCGTGGTCACCATGGTGGTCGATGCGTCGGAACTCGGCACCCCGTTCAACGGGGAGATCGAGCGGCTGCGGAAGATGGTGGCAATCGCGTCAGGACTGGGCGTCGTGGTGGGCGTGAAGACCACTGCAGGCCGGATGACCCAGGATGCAGAGACGACCGCCTCGCTCTGCCGCAACGTGCCGGGGTTGGGCGTCACGCTCGATCCGAGCCACTTCATCCATGGCCACAAGAAGCAGGCCTCGTGGGAGCCGATCCTCAAGTACGTCTGCCACGTTCACCTGCGCGACACGAAGCCGGACGTATTGCAGGTGCGGATCGGACAGGGCTGCATCGAGTATGGAAAAATTCACGCCCAACTGGAGCGAGTGGGCTACAAGCGGGCTCTGTGCGCCCAGATGCCGCCGCTGGAAAACGTCGATCAGGTCGCCGAGCTCCGCAAGATGCGGTTGCTTCTGGAAAGCGTGCTCTGACTATCTGTGGAAAAAGCCATCCATGGCCTTTTTCCACGAAGTCGACCACCGCTTCCGGCGGCGGATGCCTTGATGCATGGACTGCATCCTTGACTGCATGCATGGGCTGCATGCATGGACTGCTAGGCGTCGCCGGTGCGTCGACTCCGATGCCTACCGCAGCGTCGAGCCGGAAGACTCCGCCCGGCTGGCCATCTCTGCGTAGGTCTGCGACTGCGTGTCGTCGCCCTGCTCTGCGTACATCGTCGAGAGGTTGCCGTAGGCGACGGCCAGCGACCGCTCCTCCATCTGCTTCGCATCGACAGCGGACACCATCAGCTCCACGCCCCGGCGACTGAGCGCCATGGCGTCGTCGCGGCGGTCGACCTGCCAGTAGGAGATCGCCATGCTGACGTACGATTCCCCGAGCTGGCCGGCCTCGCGGTCGCGATCCAGACGAGGATTGCCCTCCCACATCGGGATCACCCGGTCGAACCAGGTCACCGCCGTGGCATGGTCGCCCCGCTGCAGGCTGTGCATGATGCCGATGCGGAAGAGAAGATCACCTGCATTCTTCCGTTCCTTGTCGGTCAGATCGCGCTGTTCACCACCTCGCTCGAGATAGGCCGCCGTGAGCGTCGCGTTGTCGAGCATGTCGGAGGCATCACCACGCAGCTGGGCGGCAGCCAGGGCATCGAGAAGGCCGAGGCCGACATCCCAGTCGATCTGCCGACGACGCCACGGATCCTTGACAGATTCGCCCATGCGGTCGCGAAGCTCCAGAAGCCGCTTCACCCAGGGAAGCGGTTCGGGCGCATCGGCGGAGCCTGCCGCAACGGCGAGCGCCCCGCGGCACAGCTGCAACTCCAGCGTCTGCTGGACCACGGGATCCGCCTTGCACTCGGCGACGACGGCCTCGCTCCGTGCCATCCACTTGGGGATCACCCTGCTCTTCTGCTGCCACGTGCCCTGGGCAATGGCCTGAGCCGTGCCGAGGTGGGCATCGAGCATGATTTCCCTGGCGGCCTGCTGCACCGGCGGCGAACGCTTGGCGAGCAGTGCCGACGAACGCCGGATCGCCTCCGCGAAGTGTTCCACGGCCTTCTGGTAATCGGGCGTGGTGGCTGCCATCTCGATGCGGCCGAGAAGCCGTTCAACCTGTGCCGTCACCAGAGGCGGGCTGTTAGGAGTGGCCTTCACCATTTCCACCACCGTGCGAGCCTCCTCGGGACGGTCGAGGGCCAGAAGGATTCCGCCGTGCTTCATCTTCGTCCAGACGTCAGACGGATCGATCTGTTCGGCGGCCTCGGCCAGCCGCAATGCCTGCTGCCACTTGCCCTGCTCGCACATGAGCACCATCAGGAGGCGGTGGGCACGCAGATGCCTGGCGTCGATCTCGACCGCATATTGCAGGTCGGCCACGGCGAACGCGCTGCAGCTGTCGATCTCGCCCTCCGCTCGCAGGACGAACGATTCCGGATCGAGTGGCTCGATCATCACCGCGGTCGCCGATTGGGTGCCCGGCTTCACGCTGAAGATGACGCCGCGTTCCGGAAACACCTCTCCGATGGAGACACCCTGTTCGTCGAGGATCGATACCGTCCGCAGGTCGGCGATCTCCAGTTGCTTGGCGAGTTCGCCGACAGCGACCGGTTCGGCCAGCTTGATTCGAATCGCTGCGACGACATCGCCGTCAAGCGTGACCTCGACCCGTTCGAAGGGCTCGATCTTCCAGAAGAAACCTCGCGTCCCGTCCTCGCGGGTGAACGGCTCACCCGCTCCCCAGCTGGCGCGGAGCTCATCGCCGGTCGTCTTGCCCGGATGAACGCCGCGAAAGCTGGCCGGGTCGATCGAAAGCGTCGGCATCTCGTCGGGCGTGGCGGCCACCGGGGCGGTGACCGTGGTCTTGATCGACCGGTCGGCAACCGGCAGTTCGGCAGGGCGCACGTCCGGGGAAGTCGCTGCGGTTTCACCGGCGGTGCCGGCACTCACTGCGTCGACCTTCGCCGCGTCGGCATTGGCTGTATCGGTCTTGGTGGTGACGGTTCCCGTCAGCGGCGCCGTCGGTTTCGCCATAGGCTTCGGCAGCCCGCTCACTTTTTCTGTCAGCCACCGCTTCAGCACGCTCGACTCCGGGCCGAGGGACGGCTTGCTCTCGGTCGCGTCGGCGGCAGGCGTGGTCGCCATGCTCGCGGCCGGTGCTCCGGTGGGCACCAGTTCGGTCCATTCAGCGGTCAGTCGGCCGGCCGGTTCCCTCGCCTGTGATCCGTCCGCACGCAACATGGCGGGGGCTGGTTTCACCTCGGCGCGGAATGCCTGTGCGGCGCCATCAGCAGCCGGCATCAAGACCCGCCCGGCCGCAGGCTGGGTAGATGGTGCGACCATCTGGGGCTTGGGCATAGCCAGGGGACCACCGGTCAGCCCGGTGCCTGCTGGCGTCTTCATCGGAACTGCTGCTGCCTGCGGCTCCGGCTTCCGCTTGGCGGCCGGTTCGCCGATCGATTCGATCCAGCGTGGCAGCCGCATGATGGCCCGCGGCGGTTCGGTCCGCGTGGCATCCTCCGCATGGACGGCACCAGTGAGCGCGACGGCTGCCGCGGCGGAAAAAATTGATCGTGAGACTGTGAGAGGCAGGCACCGCAGCGTGGCCACGAAAGAATCCTCCTTGGTTGCGAACGGCAAACGCCCTAAGGCCGCGGGAGGGTAGGTACCGGGATTCACCGCGTCCAGAGCAGATAAGGTTCTGCTCAACGCCGGAATCGGCAGCCCCCCAAGCCCCGTGGGCAACGCAGCTTGACTGCCGCCCCCCCTTTCCTTCGCCATGTATCCGGCGCATGCTAGTTGTTCATGAAAAATCCCCGTCCGCAGCACGTGGTCGTCATCGGTGGCGGATTGGCCGGCCTGGCGGCCGCCGAGGCGGTGCTGAACAAGCAGCCGAGGGACACCGTACCCGCCGATGCCGGAGCATGCCGGGTGACGTTGATCGAGCCATCCGGACGCGTTGGCGGCGTCTTGGAGACGGTGCGCCGCGACGGCTGGCTCATCGAGCGGTCAGCCGACAGTTTTCTCGCGGCGCGTCCTGAGGCAGTCGATCTCGTCGACCGCGTGGGGCTCACCGGTGAACTCATCGGGGTCGACCCGCGGGTGCGGCGGGCACTCATCCTGCACCACGGCCGCACACATGCCGTGCCCGTCGGATTCAGGCTGATTGCTCCCGGGACTCTCAAAAGCATCATCACCACACCGCTCCTGTCGCCGCTCGGTCGGCTGCGTCTGCTCTGCGAGCGGTTCGTGCCGGCACGGGACCGGAGTGTGACCGAAGAATCACTCGAGCAGTTTGCGATTCGGCGATTGGGTCGCGAGGCGTTTGAACGGCTCGTGCAGCCCCTCGCGGCCGGCATCTGGACGGCCGACCCGGCCCGGCTCAGCATGGCGGCCGCCTGCCCGGAATTCTTCGGCATGGAACTTCGCGACGGCAGCCTCTCGGCCGGTGAGCGGAAGCGGACCAGAGCTGGTGCAGGAGCCCCACAGGCGGCGGGTGCTCGCTACGGTCAGTTTCTGACGCTTGCCTGCGGCATGGAGACGCTGCCTCGCAGGCTCGCAGAACAACTTGCACAACGGGGGGTGAAGTTCGTCACCGCCGCCGCAACCGGACTCGCGCAGACGCCGGATCAGGTCTGGGAGGTTTCGCTGCGTGCTGCGGTGGGGAGCCATGAGGGAGCTGGATCTGCGAGCCTGCCTGCCACGATCGATGCAGACGCCATCATCGTCGCGGTACCTTCGGGCGTGGCTGCCGACATGCTGCGGCCGGTTGATCCTTCGCTGGCGGCGGGACTGGCAGGCATCGAGTACGCCGGAGCGGCGATCGTATCGCTGGGATTCGCTCGGGAGGACGTGGCCCATCCACTCGATGCGGCGGGGGTCGTGATACCACGCCGCGAGGGTCGACGCATCCTCGCCGTCAGTTTCTCCAGCCAGAAGTTTCCGGGCCGTGCGCCCGAGGGCTCGGTGCTGATGCGAACATTCGTGGGAGGCGCCCTCGACCCGGAGACGGCTGCACTCGACGACGATCGGTTGCTGCCGCTGGTACTCTCCGAGTTGCGGGACGTGCTCGGCGTGCGGGGCGAGCCACGGCTCGTGCAGATCGATCGGTGGCGGGGCGCGATGCCGCAATACACGGTGGGCCACGTCGATCGCGTGGCGAGCATTCGACGTCAGGTCGCATCCCATCGCGGACTGGCGATCGCAGGAGCAGCCTATGAGGGCGTGGGCATCCCACAGGTGATCGCTTCCGGTCAGGCAGCTGCCGAAGCGGTGCTTCAGCCGTAAAGGACTCGCTGCAGAAGTTCACCTGCAGAAGGCCGCCCGCACCAGGACTGAGGCAGAAGAAACCGCTTACTTCTTCTTCGCTCCGCCGGCAGGAGCCTTGCCACCAGCGGCTGCAGCGTCGCCCTCTTCCTTCTTGACCTTCTTCTTCTTCATGGCGGTCTTCATGACCCGCACCTTGGGAAGGCCCAGAGGGCTCCGGCCGTCTTCCCAACGCTCCTGCTCCTTGAGCTTGAGGATTCGCTCGCCACGGGAGAGCACGCCTCGGGCACTGGAGGATCCCTTACGAACGCGGAGGCTTTTGTCCATGGTCATCGGCGGGATCCTTCTCGAAAGCGGAATAAGGGGGGTGTGGTCCGAACCGTTTGTCCGTGCCACACCTCCAAAGGGTAGAAACCGCGTGCCCCGGCTTCAAGTCCTTCCCGGGATTCCCGGCCGTCACCGCCGGGAAGGCCCCGGCGAAAGGCCACGGAGGCCTTTCGCCACGTGAATCTAGATCGCGACGGCGGCGATCCGCTCGAGGAACTTTTCCATCGAGGGGGGGCGATGATCAGGCTCTGCCGCGATACAGGCCATGATGGCTGTCGCCAGAGCGGGCGGGATGTCCGGCCAGAACTCGCGTATGTCGCGGGGTGGCGAATCGTGCCGCAGGGCCGCCTTGCCACCCGCTGCCCGTGGCCAGGGCATGTCGAGCGTGCAGATCTCATATGCGGTGACACCGAAGGAGAAAATATCGATGCGTTTGTCAACGTGCCGACGACGGACGACCTCGGGAGCCATGTAGCTCGGCGTGCCGATGCGGTTGCCGGGCTGGAGGAACGCGGGCTTGTCGGGCACCGTCAGGCCGAAATCAAAGAGCACGACCTGACCATCGGGACGCAACATGAGGTTTCGCGGGCAGATGTCACGGTGGATGAACCCCGCATTGTGCACCGTCGCGATTGCCGCCGCGGCCTGCCGCACGATGTCGAGTCGCTGGGTCGGTGGGAAGGCTTCGCGGGCCGACATCACCGTGTGAAGCACGGTGCCCGGAATGAATTCCTGCAGCACGTAGGATTCGCCGTCGGTCGACTCACCCCACTCCAGCGTCTTGGCTATGTGGGGCCCGATGATGCGGGAGCCGATCTCTCCCTCGCCGGGCTTGTTCAGCCCACGGTAGCGGCCTTCCACGGGACCGGTCTTCTCGCTGTCGATGATCTTGAGTCCCAGCACCTCGCCTGTGCTGATGTCGCGCACCTTGTAAAACTGCGACATCGTACCGGTCACGCTCTCCCGCATCCGTTCAAAACGTCGCCAGAGATCAACGCGCGGCTTCCCACCAAAAAACCGGGAGAAGAATCCGGGAGCGGCCATGGGCGGAAATCTATGGTGGGAGCTGCTCACCGCGGTTCGATGCCGGCAGTCGGGGCAGCACGCTACAGGATACCACCAACGAGGATGGAGGGAGGGCGAGCCGCGAGTCCCATCGGGGCAAGGCGTTCTCGCTCGCGATCCCACCGGATGACTGCGGCGGACGCCCTGTGGTGGAAATACCTCACCGCCGGCGTATCCAGCGGCCGGGCATCTACTGTCCCTTGAAGTCGCTCTTGAGATTGAACCGGAAGGCGTCGCCCGTGTTCCTTCCCTTCTTCACCGCTGCGGTGAAGCCCGAAGTCTTCGCATCGCCATAGGCTTCGGGGATGAGATACTCCACAGGCGGCAGCGGCCGCGGCTTTTTCTGTGCCTGCTCGCGGGCCCACTTCTCATATTCTGCCTTTGCGGTCTCGATGTCGGGCGGCGGGGCTTCCGGAGCCGTCGGTCCTTCGATAATTTCGTAGCCGCCCTTCGTCTTCGTGAACGTGACGGCATAGTCGCCCACTGCCGTGCCTGCACCAGCCTTGCCGCCTCGCGTAGCGTTGAGCGTGAACCGTCCATCGGCTCGAGTCATCCCGAAGGCCATCAGCCCGGTTCCGCTGACCGGTTTGAACGTCACTGTCACGCCTTCAATCGGATCGCCATCAAGAGCAACCACGCCCTCGACCATTTCGACCACCGGCCCGGACCGTCTGCAACCGCCGATCACGAACAGCAGGAGCAGGCAGCAGGCAGCAGCGTGCCACGACTGGCGACGCCCTGGGGCAGCACCGCCTCGACAGCATGCACGATCAGGCCGAGCCATGCATCACACCTTTCATTCCGTGTAGTTGGCCGACTCGCCACCTTTGACCGTGCCAAGTGCGCCCCACACGCCCCACCGCGAGATACCGGTGTTGGTGGTCGAATGGGCCTGGGAGAGATC
>JBIIOL010000098.1:0-9152 GCA_044336965.1 Pirellulales bacterium
TGCGCCAGGCCCGGAGGGCCGGGTTAGCACCAGCGGGCGGAGGCCCGCCAAGCGAAAACGACAGGATGTCGTGTTTCGCGTGAATACGGAAGCCGGGGGACTCCGGGTGCGAACGCCAGCCCGCGCACCACGTCATCCCGTCACAGCCACGGTGGCGTGCCCGTGAACGTGCTGGGGGTCTCGTCGAGTGCGACGGCGAACGCCGTGGCGTGCGAGCGGCAGTGTGAGATGCTCACGAGGATGCAGTGGATCCCCATCTTCTCGGCGATCTCCTGCGTGCCCCCCTTGAGAAAGGCCTGCGGCCGCCCTCCGGGGCCGTTTCTGACCTCGATGTCCCGCCAGCTGATGCCACGTCGCCAGCCGGTGCCGAGCGCCTTGAGCACCGCCTCCTTGGCGGCCCAGCGACCGGCGAAGTGTTGGGTGGCCATGCGGCGGCTGCGGCAGTATTCGATCTCCAGCGGCGTGTAGACGCGTTCAATGAACAGTTCACCGTGGCGCTCGATCATCTGCGCGATCCGCAGGCACTCGGTGATGTCGGTGCCGACTCCGAGAACGTTCATGCCAGTGTTCCCCGCCCGGAAGGCTTCCTCGATGCCACGGTCTTTCCTGTGGCGGATCCACGCGTCAGGCCACATGCTCGTCGGGCCCGGTCGAGCACTTCGCGGGCCTTCGCCCGGGCCCGCTCAGCGCCGGCGGTGAGAATCGCGTCGATCCGTCCAGGGTCCGCTTCGAGGGCCGCCCGTCGGGCCCGTGCCTCGGCGAAGAACTGGGACGACGCCTCCACGAGCGCCTTCTTCACCTCGCCGTAGCCGAAGCCGCCACGGCGGTAGAGATCGGCCATCTTCAGGCGGTCGGCCTCCGGTGCCATGAGCGAGTAGAGCACGAAGAGATGATCGTCCTCGGGGTTCTTCGGCTCCTCCATGGGACGGGAGTCGGTCGTGATCCGCATGATCTTCTTCTTCTGCGCCGGAAGATCCTCGAACACGTCGAGCGTGTTGTCGTAGCTCTTGCTCATCTTCTGGCCGTCGGTGCCGGGCACCCGGCCGCCACCCTCGACCAGCCTCGGCTTCGGAAGTGTGAACACCTCGCCGTAGAGATGATTGAACGTGCCGGCCAGATCACGGCAAACCTCGATGTGCTGAACCTGGTCCTCGCCGACGGGCACGACCGTGGCGTCGTAGGCCAGAATGTCGGCGCTCATCAGTACCGGGTAGGTGAAGAGTCCGGCATCCGCCGGCAGGCCGCGGATCTTCTTGTCCTTGTAGGCATGGCAGCGCTCGAGGAGCCCCATGGGCGTCACGGTCATGAGGAGCCACGTGAGTTCAGTCACCTCGGGCACGTCCGACTGCACGAAGAGCGTGGCGCGATCGGGGTCGAGCCCCAGCGCCACGAGATCGACGGCGGCGTCGTGCACAAGCCCCCGCAGGCGATCCGGTTCGCGGACGGTGGTCAGCGCGTGCAGGTCGGCGATGAAGTAGTACGACTCGTCCGCCGTCTGAAGGTCGATGTACTGCCGGATCGCGCCGAAGTAGTTGCCCCAGTGGAAGCGACCCGTCGGCTGGATACCCGACAGCACACGGGTGGGGGCCGGGGGACGTGGAGAAGTCGTGGTGTTGCCTTCAGCTGGCATGGGGCTGGCTTTCAGAAGAGGAGGCAGTCGCGGGCGCGCAGGGGGCACGCTGCGGCAGGGCGAGTGTTCCGATCACGTCGGCCATTGCGGTCGCACCCACCTCGGCCAGCGCCGCGGAAAGGGAGTCGAGCAGCCTGGCTGATACCACGGGTTCGGCGAAGCTGGCGGTGCCGATCTGCACGGCGGTCGCTCCCGTGACGAAGAATTCCATGCAGTCGTCGATGGTCATGATGCCGCCGACTCCGACGATGGGGATGTCGACCGCCTGCCGCACCTGGTGGACGCACCGCAGCGCGATCGGCTTGATCGCCGGACCGCTCAGCCCACCGATGATGTTGCCAAGCATCGGTCGACGACGACGCCAGTCGACGGCCATGCCCTGGCAGGTGTTGATGAGTGTGACCGCATCGGCACCACCATCCCGGGCCGCCCGGGCGATCTCCACGATGCTGGTCACGTTGGGGGTGAGCTTGGCGAGAACGGGGAGCGAGGTCGCCGACCGCACGCCCTCCACCACCCCGCGGCAGGCCACGGGGTCGGTGCCCATGTCGATGCCGTGGCTGACGTTCGGGCACGAGATGTTGAGTTCCAACGCCGCGATGCCCGGCACGCCGTCCAGCCGTGCGGCCAACGCTATGAAATCGGCCTGCGATCCGCCCGCGATGCTCACGATCACCGGCGCGCCGCATCGCACGAGGAAAGGGAGTTGGTTCGCGAGGAACGAGTCCACGCCGTCGTTGTCGAGGCCGATCGAATTGAGGAGGCCTGCCGCGGTTTCCACCGTCCGCCACGGCACGTTGCCCTGACGGGGCAGCGGCGTGATCGTTTTCGGCACGATCCCACCGAGCCGCGCAAGGTCGAGAAAGCCTGTCATCTCCCGGCCGTAACCGAAGGTGCCGGAGGCCACCATGATCGGGTTTGGCAGCCTGAGCCGGCCCAGACTCACTGGCAGACTCACGGGCACGCTGACAGGCTCGCTGGCAAGCGAGGCGGCGGTCGACTGCGGTGTCGCCGTCGTCAGCGAGGTGCCATTGGACTCAGGTGGGGGCATGTCGGAGGACTGGGATGGAAGAGGGGGCAGGGGAGGATCGTGCCCCTGGAAAAGGAGGCAGTGCCTGGCGGCACGGAAACCCGAGTGTAGTGGGTTTTGGGGCCGCCCCAAGGTCGTGTCCGTCTTTGCCGGGTGCCGGGGAAGCGGTGACTGCAGCTTTCCGGAAAATATTCCGATTCTGTCAAGTCTGCCGAATATGAGGCCGATAAACCCAGTGGAAGAGTCCTGAACAGCCGGGCTGACCGGCAAGGTGGATCGTTGACACTAATACTTGCCAGTCATAGACTTCCGACGAATCGCACCATCCGTGCGGAGCGTCCAGACCGTGACCAAGAAAGATATCGTCCGAACGATCGCCGAGCAGATCGAACTGCCTCAGCTCCGGACCAAGGAGTTGGTGCAGAAGACCTTCGACGCCCTGATCGACGCCCTGGTGCGAGAGGGGCGGATCGAACTACGGAACTTCGGTGTGTTTCAGATCAAAAAGCGGGAGGCCAGAATGGCCCGCAACCCTCGCACAGGGGAGCGTGTGCCCGTCCAGGCGAAGAGCGTGGTCACGTTCAAGCCGGGCAAGGAGATGGAGGCCCGCGTGAGGCAGCTGGATCAGGGCGACGCCCCTCAGGCTGGCGGGGCAACAGCTCCGGCGGAGCCACAGCAGGAAGCCCAGGCAGGGCAGGAGTAGGGCGCAGGATAGGGGGCTTGGTGGGTGTTTGGGCCCTCCCGTCCGCGGCTTACCGTGAAAATCAACGTCGCGGCAATGGATTGCCGTCAGCTACATCCTCGTCCGGCCCGGGCATCTTTGTGATGGCGGGTGATCGGCAGGAAGGTTCTGAGACTCGGCAATGCCGGCTGCGGACTGCAACGCGAGCGGCATACCGGGCCGGAGCATGGATTCGATGCGGGAGGCGCAGGTCATGAAGGCCCACGACAGGTTCGGCGGCACGATCACCAGGCTGGCGTTGGTTCTCTTCGCCGCCGTCGCGCTGGCAACCAGCACCGGCTGCCTGATCCCGATGTATTCGGGCGACCCTGTGCGTCGCGCCGAGCAGCTGATCTACACGTCTGAGGATCTGCGGCAGATCACCGACGAATGGGAACGCATCTGGTTCCTCGACCAACCGTCGCACATGACGCTCTACCGTACGCACGGCGGCGTGTTGTAGTCGGCTAGATCCGAATCTTCGATGCCTGCTCGACGATCGTTTCGAGCGGCACGAGGTTGCCCTTGTTACAGCCCGGGCAGGCCTCGGCTGCTTCCGCCCACGCCTCCGGCGTGCGGATGTTGGAATCCCAGAACGGCCACGTCTTGCACTGCCGGGGCCGCTCTTCGTAGGCCGTGCACTTGCGGGTCTTCTCGTCAAGCAACACGCAGTCGCCGCCCGGACGCTCCTTGAGCGACCGGCGGACGCCGACCCGCTTCACATGCTGCGCCTCGAAGGCATCGGGCGTCATGCCGAGCCGGGTCGCCATGGCGTTGATCTCCTCCTGGTTGACCCAGACGTAGCCCTCGGCGCCCGAGCAGCAGTCGCCACACTGCGTGCACTGGAATCGCAAGCCACCGGAGTACCAGACCTCTTTTTTGATTCCTGCCATGACGTGCACCTCAGCAATGGTCACCTGAGCTTCTGAACGGCTGCCACGAGCGAATCGACGTCGTCGTTTGTGTTGAACGGCCCAAAACTCGCCCGGACGGTGCCGCCCGCCTGCGTGCCAAGGTGCGCGTGGATGCAGGCCGCGCAGTGGAAGCCCGATCGCACCTGCACACCCGCAACGTGCTCGAGCAGCGCGGCAATCTCCGCAGGATCATAGCCCTCCACAGTGAAACTCACAATCGGCGCGATCGCCTCTCCGCTGCCAGCGTGCTGCCGTGGGGCGTATGGCCCGAGCACGCGCACGCCGCTCGTGTCTCCCAGCCGTGCCGCGGCGGCGGCGGCCAATCCGCGACAACGTTGGCCGATCGCGTCGATCGACTGCGATGCGAGCCACCCGGTCGCCGCGAGCAGGCCGGCAAGCGCGGGCAGATCGGGCGTGCCCGCCTCCATCCGATCCGTGAAGCGATCGGGCATCGCGAGACTGTCGCTCGCCGAACCGGTGCCTCCCTGCACGAGCGGATCGAGTTCGATCCCGGACCGAGCCCAGAGGATGCCCGTGCCCATCGGCCCCAGCAGCCACTTGTGCGATGGAGCGACGACGAGGTCGGCGCCGCAGCCATCGGGCGTGCAGGCGATCTGCCCGAGCGACTGTGCGGCGTCGAGCAGGAAGAGCCCGCCGCGGTCGTGCGCGATCTGGCCGAGCGCCCGCGCGTCCTGAACGGTGCCAGTCACATTGGAGGCATGCGAGCAGGTCAGCAGCCGCGTGGCCGGCCGCCATGCCCGCGCGACCTCGTCGGGATCGACCCGGCCCGCGCCGTCGCAGGGCACGATTGAGAGTTCGATCAGGCCACCATCGGCGAGATGCCGCAGGGGACGCAGTGTCGCGTTGTGGTCGGCAGCGGTCGCGATGACATGGTCACCCGAGCCGAGCAGGCCATGAATCGCCATGTTGAGACCAAGCGTGGCGCCGCCGGGAAAGGCCACCTGCTGCGGATCGACACGGCCGAGCAGGTGGGCCACGGAGGCCCGGCATCGCGTGCGGATTCCGTCTGCTTCGACCGCCTCCCGATAGGTGGCCCGGCCGGCGGCGGCGCCGATCGTTCGACCGGCGTGTTCCCAGGCGGAGAACACCTCCGGCGGCTTGGGCCACGAGGTGGCCGCATTGTCGAGATAGCGGCGGACGGGCCTTGCTTCAGTGGGGTCGGCTGCATCAGCCACGCTCATCCTCCGATCTGATACATCGCACGAGTCGGCTGCTCGAATGCCGGCGTGCCGATGCCATGTGCTGCCCGCTTCGCCAGCACACAGTCGCGAAGCAGACGGGCGATCTCGTCATCGGAACCTCCCGTGCGGAGCACGTGCCGCGAGTCCCATTCCGTCGTCGAGAACAGGCAGTTGCGAAACTGCCCGTCGGCCGTGAGCCGCAGCCGGTCGCACCGGTCGCAGAAGGGCTGCGTCACCGGATCGATGAATCCGACACCGGCGGCACGATCAACAGGCTCGCCCCCATCCAACGCCTCTGGCATCGCATAGGAATAATCGATCGCCGGCTGACCGTCGTCGGTGCGGACGGCGGGCACGAGAGGCCCCAGGTGCCGCACGAGGATGTCACGGACCTCGCGGCCCGACAGTACCTGCCCGTCCGACCAGGATGACTCGCCGTCGAGCGGCATGAATTCGATGAACCGCAGGTGGAACCCCTCGCGGCGGCAGAATCGGGCCAGCGGAACGATCTCCCCTTCCGTGAGGCCCCGAATGGAGACGGCGTTGATCCTGATCGACCGGAACCCGGCCGCTTTGGCCGCTGCCAGTCCGACCAGCACGCGATCGAGCCCCTGTCTTCGAGCGATTCGTTCGAAGACCTCTTCGCTGAGCGCGTCGAGACTGACGTTGAGCCGATGCAGGCCTGCGCGACGCAGGTCGGCGGCCTGCTCTTCGAGCAGCAGGCCGTTGGTGGTGAGCGACACATCCTCGACGCCGGGAATCGTCACGAGTTGCCGCACGAGTGCGGCGACGTCGCTCCGCACCAGCGGTTCGCCCCCCGTGATCCTGATCGAACGGATTCCAAGGCCGGCTGCCACGCGGGCGACACGCGTGATCTCCTCATAGCTGAGCAGTTCTTCCCGCGGCTTGAAGGACACGTCGAGCGGCATGCAGTAGGTGCAGCGGAGGTTGCAGCGGTCGGTGACGCTAATGCGGAGGTCGGTGTGGACGCGGCCGAAGTTGTCGACGAGTGCGGGGCGTGGCTCGGATCGCGATTCACTGGCGGGGTGGATCCCACTGTCGGGATGCTGCCCACTGTCTGGATGCACCCAGGTGCGGTCGCCGTCGGCCCCCTCCTCGCACTTCCAGATCGGCGCCTCCCGCTTGATCCGCTCCATCAGCCACTCCGCCGCGGCGAAGGCCTCGCGGCGGTGCGGGGCGCTCGTGGCGATGGCCACGCTCGTCTCTCCGACCGCGACCTCGCCGAGCCGGTGGCTGATGACGCACCCGTTCAGGCCGTATGTGGCCATCGCCTCGATGCGCAAGCGGGCCAGCACGGCGCAGGCCAGCGGTTCGTGGGCCTCGTAGGTGAGCCGCTTGGTGATCTGAGTGGTGAGCACGCCGGCCGTGACACCACGCGTCGTGCCGGTGAACAGCACGTTCGCACCGGCCGCGTTATTCGCCACGGAGGCGAGCAGGCGGGCCGTGTCGATCGGCTCCCAGACGAGGAACCATGCGTCCGATTCACGTGCAGGGTTCGTGACGTGGCCTGCCATGTCACCCTCCACTTACGGGAGGAATGATCGCGACGTCGGCCCCGCATGGCACCTGCGCATCGTCCGTGATGTACCCGTTGCCGATTGCCACCGCGCTCCGGGCGAGCAGCGGCGCGATCGGCGGAAACTCGGCGGCCAGCCGGCTGCGGAGCGTGGACGCGGTGCCGCCCTCCCAGGCCAGTTCCACCACACGACGGCCGATCGCGTCGGCCATGCCGGCGAACAGGCTGATGCGAAGCGTGTCAGCGGCGGTGGATTGGGGCGTCTTGGAGCGATGCGTGTGCATGGGTCAGCTGGTGGTGAGTGGCCCGCTCGTGCCCGTGAGCAGGGTGTCGAGGCCGTCCGGGCCGGGGCCGGCCAGAAGCCCGTACGACTTTGCCAGGAGCTTCACAGGATGCACTGTCGGCTTGGAGGTGCCCTGCTCCATTTGTATCCGGCAGCCGCTGCACTCGGTAGCACCCGCCTCGATGCCAGTGCTTCGCATGGCGGACACGAGTCCCAGGCCCACCCGCAGGCTCGTGCGGTAGTTTTGCCGGGCGAGGCCGAAGGTGCCGGCCATCCCCGAACAGCCGCGGTCGGCGGTGTCGATCGTGAGTCCGGGCACGAGCCGCAGGAGGTGTTCGGCGGGACTCCTGTCGCGGCCGATACGGGCATGGCAGGGGGCGTGGTAGAGGATGCGGCTGGCAGGCTGTTGACTCGCGCCGGCGGACGCTAGCAGCGGCTGGAAGTCGAGCCGCAGACGGCCCTCGCGGTGGAGTTCCCAGAGGAATGTCGCCGCGTCGGTGGTGGCCGCCACCACGCGGTCCATCTCGTCATCCTCCAGCAACAGCGGGTAGTCGTGCACGATGCAGGTGACGGCGGACGGCTCGGTCGCGACGATCCGGTAACCCAGCCGAACCGCCTCCGTGAGCACCCGCAGATTGGTGCGGGCCAGGCGCCGAGCGGCATCGACAGCCCCCGCCGCCACCAGCGGCATTCCGGCGGAGGCCTGCCGCGGGTCGATGAACACACCAATCCCGTTGTGTTCGAGCACCGCCACAAAAGCCTTCACCAGCAGCGGATCGTGGCGGCGGGCGAACGTGTCGAGAAAATACAGCACCCGCGGGCCGCTGCGCCGCGACGGCCGCGTCAGGCCCCGGCGGGTGGCCCAGCGGATCACCTGCTGGCCGGTGAAGCGAGGAAGCTTGCGCCCGCGGGCCACTCCCAGCACCTTCTCCATCACCCAGCGGGCCTGGGGATTGGCGATGGCCCGGTTGGCCAACGGCCTGACTGCGCCGCCCAGCGCGCTTAGGGTGTCGACCCGCGAGAGGAGCCACGCATGCAGATCGAGACTGTTGATGTCGGCGTGTGCCGCCTTGAGTTCGGTGACGATCGCCGGGATGTCGACGCCGGCGGAGCAGTCGGTCCGGCACTGGTGGCAGTTGAAGCAGGTGTCGGCGATCTCCCGGACGGCATCCTGACCGAGCGATCTGGGGTCGAGCCGCCCGGAGAGCAGCGACGCCATGAGGTTGGCCTTCGCGCGGGGCGATGCCTCCTCCGCCGGATTCTCCCGATACATCGGACACATCCGCATGGTGGGCGATTGACTGCGACAGGAACCGCAGCCGTTGCAGGCATCCACCTCGTCGGCCAGACGTTCCGTCGTCCATGTGAGCATGGGAAGCGGCGGCGGGAGCTGCGTCACGAGCGGCGGTCGCCAGCCCGCCGGCGCGGCACTGGTGCCGACGATCATGCCGGGATTCAGGATGCCGGCCGGATCGAACACCTTCTTCACGGCTGCGAACACCCGGGCCAAATCCGGAAAGTGCGTCGCAAAGAAGGCGGTTCTCGAGAGGGCGAGCCCCTGCTCGCCGCCGATGGTGCCGCCCACGGCGACCACGTCGCCATAGATGGCGTCTGCCAGCCGTTCGAGTCTCGTGCGCGCCTCGGGATCGCGTGGGTCGGCGTAGGGACGCACGTGCAGTTGTCCATGCGAGGCATGGGCGAAGAGCATCGCCGTCACATCGCACTGTTTGAGCACCGCCTGCAGCCGTCGCAGAAAATCGGGAACGGCCTCGGGAGGGACGACCACGTCTTCCACGAAGGGCACCGGCCGAATGGTGCCGCGGACTCCGTGCAGC
>JBIIOL010000594.1:0-2625 GCA_044336965.1 Pirellulales bacterium
TGGGGGCAGGTCACGAGCAGATCATTGCCAGTCGTCGCCGACTCGAATGCGTCGCCGAGGCGTGCGCGAGAGCAGCGGAACACCCCCGTAAATGCATGGCTCGGCAAAGCCTGCGGCGCGGATTTGAAACAGAACACAGGGTGTTCGGAGTCGAGGTTCAGACCCGACCAATAGCTGCTTCGCGTCGCTTGGCTCGCGATCCGGACTTCCTCATCTTGCACGAGCCGAGTGGGAATCGTCGTCACGAGGTTGACGATGATGTCGTCATCGTGAGGAATGTCTTGGATGGCTTGCGTCAGCGAATCCACGACGCCGGAGGTCTCGGATAGCGGCTTCAACGCATACCGCCCTGCTGACACGCCGAGCTCGGCGAGCACGGTCTCTGCCACATCGGCATTCACAACAAGACGTACCGACAAACCCCGTTGCGTGGTGTAGAACTCCGTCACATAGGCCGCCAAGGGACGGGTGTTGATCGGAATCAGCGCCGGGCTGGGACAGCGGCTACGCAGAAAACAAAGTTTTCCGCTTATCGAACCAGCAGCGAGGATGATGACGTGGACCACAGACCTAGATCGCTGTTCCATGATGCGAAGGATGCGTCAGCTGCCATTCCGCAGTCCTGCCCGTTTCCATGATAGCTTGAAACAGGATAGGTCGGCCAAGGACCTGCCCCTGACCTGCCCTCCTTAAACGGCACCGCCTTCAGAGAGAGAATCTGGAGGCCGCGAGAGGCGTGAGGACTCTCTCACACGATCTGGTTCAGGATTTGGGAAGGGAGTCAGTGTCGTCTGACGACTCTTTTCGCTCCGCGATTTCGAGGCCTTCACGGGCATCGCGGAGGTTTGGGTCAATCGCCAGCGCCCTGCGGAACTCGGCGACCGCCTCCTCACGGAAGCCCTGCCTGAAAAGAATGACTGCCAGATTGTTGTGCAAAGCCGCGCTATCAGGCTGCATCTCGACCGACTTTCGACAGTGCTTCTCCGCCTCCGCGAACCGCTCGACCCGCACCAAGGCGCTGGTGAGGTTGCACCGCATGGTAATGGAGTCGGGCTGCAGCCTCACGGCCTCGGCGAACTCCACCAGCGCGTCGTCTGTCTTGTCCAGGGAACTAAGCACAGTGCCGATGTTGTTATGAACCTCGCCCAGATCGGGCCGCAGCCTAGCCGCCCTTACGAAATGAAACAGCGCACCCTCGTAGTCCTTCGTTTTGTAGCAGTCGGCGCCCAGCATATTGTGCTCACTCCAAAACGTGCCGCCCGTCCACGGCGATGACTGCTGGGCATCGGCCCCACGCTCGCCAGCGACGGGCACTTGGAGCTGCATGAGGTCGTCGCGAGCGGCCTCGCGAATGTCCAGTTCCAAATCGTAGAAAATGCGGGCCTCAGCCTCCTTGCCTATCTCCATGTATGCGGAGCGCTGCCGAACGAGCAGCGGCACGAGGTCCGGATGGTGGGCTCCCAGGGCTTTGCCGAGCATCGACAGCGCCTTCCGCAATTCGGCCGCCTCCTCCTCGAATCTTTGTTGCCGGTGGAGGGTGCTCGCGATGGCGACGAGGCTCCCCGCAAGTTGCAGATCGCCTGCGTCTGGCCGCCGGAGACGGATTTCCAGGCCGCGGCGATAGACCGTCAGAGCCTCATCGAGGGAACCAGTATTTTGCAACCGGTCGCCGAGCGCGTCGAGGCTGGCGGCCGTCTCCAAATGGTCCTCCCCAAATACCTTTTCGGTCGCCGCGACGAGTTCCCGCGCAACCGGCAGCGCAGCCTCATCGTCACCGGCAAGCGCGTGGCGATAGACCCGTTGACGTAATTCATCGACCGTCGCGTCGGCCCGCAACAGAGCTGGCCACCAGCTTGCCGCAATACAGACTATGGCCCCGAGGCCGACGCGTGTGGCAATGGTCATAGGTCTTTCTCTAATGCGTCACAGAATCCCCGGGAACAACTCGCATTTTTACGGTCCGCGTAAATCGAAATGTTCTGTGAGATGCGTTACCGGACAAACGGCCTAGCCGGAGGAACTCGTTTCGCAAACGTTCGCGAGGGTTTGTTGGATCTCGATCAACATGTCATGGATCGCCCGTGCGTTCTGCTTCGTCATGAAGGTGAGTCTGTTGAAGATGTTGCCGATGTATGCCGTCTCCGGACTCGAATACCAATAGATGGGCAGTCGTTGCAGCTGGCAGTAGTCGATGCGAAACGGCCCCTTCTCACTTCCCACGGCCTGCCACCCAAGTTTCCAGTAGATGGCATTTTCACCAAAAGCGATGCCGACTTTGCCGTTGCCGAACATGCTGTCATCGTAAAGAGCCACCAAGGCCTCGCTTGGGGGAATACACATCTCTGCGCGGGCGCCCGCCCCACGTTTCGATGAAAGAACCGCTCCTACTTGGTAACCCGGGTAAGAGTTCATTCGTGAAGCGAAATCTGTCACAACTTTTTCCAACCTTGGCTGAAAAACTCGTGCAATTGACTCAGGGAGCAGGTTTGGCGGATTCCACGGATAGCGAAGTAGGGCAAAGTGAGGTGGACCCCATTTGTTGGACAGTCGGGGGCCCTGTTTAAGGTGTAGCGCCACTAGACAGTGGCCCGCGAGACCCATTCCAAGGGTCTCGCGCGGCCATGA
>JBIIOL010000100.1:0-9097 GCA_044336965.1 Pirellulales bacterium
TGCTGCTTCTCGATCGGCAGGATCGTGGAGGGCTATACGCGGCCTTCCTGACACGAAAGCAACCACCATGCATCCACTTCTGCTGACGCCGGTCTACCGCCGCTACCTCTGGGGCGGCCGCCACTTTGCGACGAACCTCGGCAGGCCGCTGCCCCCCGGAGACGACTTCGCCGAGTCGTGGGAACTCGTCGATCGTGGTGTCGACCAGAGCGTCGTGGCGGCTGGCCCGATGGCCGGCACCACGCTCGGAGACCTGGTGCGGGAGCAGGGCCGCGACCTGCTCGGCCGGCATGCACCGCGGACCGTCTTCCCGCTCCTCTTCAAATTTCTCGACGCCTGCCGCGACCTCTCCGTGCAGGTGCACCCCGACGACGAACGGGCGGCCAGGCTCACGCCGCCCGACCTGGGCAAGACGGAGGCGTGGTATGTGGTCGATGCCCTACCAGGCAGCCGCATCTATGCCGGTCTCCGCACTGGCATCGATCAAGCATCGCTGGCCGCAGCGCTGCGGGCGGGCCGCTGTGAGGATGTCATGCATTCCTTCGAGCCCCGCCCTGGTGACTGCGTCTTCATCCCCGCGGGCACCGTCCACGCGATCGGGGCCGGGTTGGTCGTCGCCGAGATCCAGGAGTCGAGCGACGTGACCTACCGGCTCTACGACTGGAACCGCGTCGGCGCCGACGGCAACCCCCGACCGCTGCACATCGAGGCAGGCCTCGAGGCCGTGACCCGGTTCGGTCCCGTGGCGGCGGTGCCGCGGCAGCCCTCGATCGCACCGTCACCCAGAGCGGACGCGGCCACGCGTCGGCTCGTGAACTGCGACTACTTTCTGTTCGACGAGGTGCGGCCCGATGGCGACTGGGCCGTGGGCGGCGACGACACCTGCCACTTCCTCGCCGTGCTGTCGGGCGAACTTCGCCTCGATCCCCGCTGGCAATTGCCTCCGCTCATGAAAGGCATGTCCATGCTGCTGCCGGCCTCGATCGGTCGCCAGGTGCTGGTAGCCACGGCCGCGACGACCCTGCTGCACGTCCAGTTGCCGTAACACGCCGACGTCTCGCCAAACCCGCGAGAAACCGACCTTGGGTCCCCGGGGGGTGGCTCCTACACTCTCGCCCCTCCGACAGCCTCCAGATCCTCGCCCCCAGGTCGCCGGTAGCTTCCCCATGCGCGCATGCCGTTTCCTGCTGGTGCCAACGCTGGTCCTGCCAACGCTGGTCCTGCCAACGCTGGTCCTGGCAATGGTGGTCCTGGCAACGTGCTCCGGCTGTGCCTCTCTGGGCAAGCCCGATTGGCTCGACCCGGGCCCGGAGCGACTGCAGCGGCGCAGGGCCGTGCGTTTCGATCCCTACCTGCAGGACGACATCGCACCTTCGAGCCTCCGCCTGCCGCTCATGGACGGCGCCCGACCTCGTGACTTCGCAACACCGGTCCCGGAAGTGCGTCGCTCCCGCTGGTGGTCCCCCGTGCAGTAGCAGCGCACGACCAACAGTGACGCGAGAGGGGGACGCGAGAGGGGGATGTCGTCTGGCACGACGCTTTACCCCGGAGTTTCGGCCCGCGCGGGCGAGCATCCGCGGGTGTATGATCGTGGCCCCGGCAGCGATCGTCGCGGGCCGCCAGAGTCCCCGCCTTCCTTCGACGGACATCCCTATCGTGCCCGCAGACCGCTCCCCGCGTCCACCTCGCTCCGGCAGGCCAACCCGCCCCCCGCGGCCGTCGCGGCCCGCCCGCCCCCCGCGCATCGAACCCTCGAAGATCACGTCGCGTCGTCCACCACAACGACAGCAACTCCCCGACGAGGACGACGCCCGGAGCGCTGCCAAGCGGCGGCTCGAGGCGATCGACGACGGGCTTGAGCGGCTCCAGAAAGTGCTGGCTGCGGCTGGCCTCGGCAGTCGGAGAACCTGCGAGGAACTGATCACGGCCGGTCGCGTCGAGGTCGACAGACAGGTCGTCACCCAACTGGGCACGCGGATCGATCCGCTCAAGGCCGAGGTGCGCGTGGACGGAGAGAAGCTGCCCAATCCCAAGCGGGTCGTCTACATGCTCAACAAGCCGGTCGGCGTGGTGACCACCAACTTCGATCCCTCCGGCCGGCCCCGCGTGGTCGATCTCGTGCCCGGCGAACAGAGACTGTTCGCGATCGGCAGGCTCGACCGCATGAGCGAAGGGCTGATCCTCGTGACCAACGACGGCGAACTGGCGAACCTGCTCTCCCATCCGCGTTACGGCGTGGAAAAGAAATACCTGGTGCAGGTGGCGGGGGTGCCGTCGCAGGAGCTGCTCGATAAAATCCGCCGCGGCATCACGCTGGCGGAGGGCAAGGTGCACGCCAAACGGGTCGAGATCCGCTCGCAACACAAGCAGAGCGCCGTACTCGAAATGATTCTTGACGAGGGCAAGAATCGGGAGATCCGTCGAATGCTGGCGCGGCTGGGGCACAAGGTGCACCAACTCAAGCGGGTCGGTGTCGGCAAACTCTCGCTCGGAAACCTGCTCCCGAGCCAGTGGCGCCAGCTCACGTGGAGCGAGATCGAGGCGCTCAGGCACGATGCCATCGCGGCCGTGGGCCCGATCGAGGCCGCCCGGCTGAACGAACCGCCCCACAGGGATATGCACCGGGAGGATAGACGCCGCGAGGGCCGGCCCCAACAAACAGGCCAACGACCGGGAAGAGAAGGCCCCCCGGGACGGCCACGGACGGGGCAGGGAGCGGCCCGCGGAAAATCCAGGGACCAGGGTTCCAGGGACCAAGGTTCCAGGGACCAGGGTTCCAGGGGCCAGGGTTCCAGGGGCCAAACCGGGGCAGGGAAGCGGCTCGGGGGTCAGGCCGCCGATCAGGAGCCGCGTCGACCGGCAGGCCGAGTCCCGCGGAGACCACGACGGCCAGGCAAGGCGTCGTCGTGGCGGAAGCCCCGCGGTGAATGACCGGTTCGCGTTGCACTGACCGCCCCACCCGGAAGCACCATGTGAGCGAAAGGATTCGATGAGCATCGCCCCAGCCAGCCCCCCCGCAGCCCCCGGCACCATCCAGACCTGCTATGCCGATGCCGCCGCCTTCGCGTCGGCACGCATCGTGGCCCATCGCCAGATTGCCGACAACACGTGGCGGATCAGGCTCGACTGCCCTGCGATCGCCGCAGCGGCCGTCCCCGGCCAGTTCGCGATGATCCGGATTCCGCATCGGAGTGATCCGCTGCTGGCCCGCCCGCTGGCCGTCTACGACACATTCTTCGACGATGCCGACGGACAAGACGCCGGATCGCCGCGCCGCTACGCCGACTTCATCTACGCCGTACACGGCCGGTTCACGACCTCGCTGCGGGAGATTCCCATCGGCCATGAACTGGTCGTCTGGGGACCGCTGGGAAACGGCTTCCAGATTCCGGACGTCGACCACATGGTGCTCGTCGCCGGTGGCATCGGCCAGACGGCCCTGCTGAGCCTGGGCCGGGAGCGGTTGGGAAGAGCAGCCTACGGACCGGCATCACGGCCACAACCGGCCCTGTGCGGCCGGGTGACCTGCTGCTGGGGCGCCCGCCATGCCGGCCTCTTCGGCGGCATTGAGGACTACCGAGCCGCCGGTATCGAGGTGCATCAGGCCACGCTCGACGGCTCAGCAGGCCTCCGCGGCACGGTCGTCGACCTGCTCGACTCGCTGTTCGGCTCGGCCGGCACCGCGTCACCGCCGGCTGCCAGCGACTCCGGCACCCGCCGCATGCACGTCGCCTGCTGCGGTCCCGATCCCATGATGGCCGCCGTGGCCCGCTGGTCGGCAGACCGCCACCTGCCGTGCGACGTGTCGCTGGAGGCTCCGATGGCCTGCGGCATCGGAATCTGCTTCACGTGCGTGGCCCGCGTCCGCGACGGTTCGGGCGGTTGGGACTACCGCCGAACCTGCATCGAGGGCCCCGTTTTCGACGCGACCCGCATCGAGTGGTGATGCCGGACGAAGCCGTCAGGCTTTTGTCAGGCCTTCTTTTTGGCAGCTGGCTTCTTGCTCTTGGCGGCAGCCTTGGTTGCGGTGCCCTTGGCCGGACTGGCAGCCGTGCCGGCCTTCGATGCCGCCAGCATCCGCGCCGACAGCCGCGACTTGATCCGTGCCGCCTTGTTGCGATGGATCTTCTTCGAGGCGGCGGCCTTGTCTGCACTGCTGGCCAGGGTCCGCAGCGCCTCTCGAGCCTGGGTTGCGTCCCCGGCGTCGATCGCCGAAAGCACCTTCCGAACGTGGGACTTCAGTTCCGACTTGGCCGCGCGATTGCGTTCGCGGTTACGGAGATTTTGCTTGTGTCGCTTCTTGGCGCTGGCCGAGTGTGGCATGCCGGTTACTACCCTCTAAAGATCGTTAAAACGAGATGGTTGGAAAACAACGACCGCGGAAACCCCACGGCCTGGGAGTGGTTGGAAAACGCGTGAAGCGGCCATCTCGAGGGATGGACGCCGGTCACGATCCGGCCCCTTTATCCTTTGCCGGGGTCAGCTTGTCCAGACGTTGGGCCACATCGCGGTAGCCAAAGTCGAGTTCGGCCAGCGTGGAGAGGTATTTTCGGGCGGAGTCGACGTCGTCCAGACCCGCCGCCAGCACTCCCGCGCGGTAGAGCGCCCGCTTGCGGAGTTCCAGCTCCCGGTCGGTCAACAATTCGACGGCTGTCTGGTAGCTGCGCATCGCCAACGCATACTGGCGGATCTTCTGGAAGCATTCGCCCAGTTCGAGGGACACGGCACCCTTGCGGCGGGCATCCTGCAGCACGTCCTGAAACTGACGGATGGCCTCGGCATGATTGCCGGCTGCCTTCAGCCGCATCGCCAGTTCGTACTTCCAACTGACGTTTTCCGGATAGCGGACGGTGCGGGCGGAGTAGACCTCGATCTCGTACTTGAGCTGCGTGGCCCGCAACCGCTCGACGGCCTGGCGATTCTCAGGGGTGTCCTCGTCCGCCAGCCGTTTCTCGGCCAGATGCAGCCGATTCCGCGTCCAGCGGAGTTGACGGTCTTCCAAGTGCTCCCGGACCTTGAGGTCGTTGCCCGACGCGGCGAGCGCCTTCACGAGCACCTGCTGGGCCTCTTCAACCGTGCCGTCGCGTTCGACGAGGTCGGCCAGTTCGAGATACGGTTCAATGTCGGCGGGATTTTTCGTGATCGCCTGCAGGAGCGCCGAGCGACGGTCCTTGGAGCTTCCGGCTTCGGCGGCGGCGTCCGTCTTCTGACCACCACTGGCAGCCGTCCCGGCAGCCGCCCCACCGGAAGACGAACCAGCGGCTGGCTTCCGACCGGTCAGTCCCTCGCCCGCGGAGATCGTCTTGTCGACCTGCAGCTTCGCAATCTGCCGCTGGGCTTCGTCGGCCATGCCCTTTACTTTTTCGATTCGCAGCCAGCAGGCGACGGCCTGATCGTATTCACCATAACTGGCCAGAAATTCAGCGCACTTGCGATTCACCTCCACGTCAGCGGGAGCCGCGTCGAGCGCGGCCTTGAGATAGACCTTCTGGACATCGGCGAAGCCAAGCCTGCCGGCGGCTTCAGCCATGACGAGCAGGCTGCCGTGATCGCCGGGATTGTTCCTGATGATTTCCAGCCCCTGCGTGATCACATCCCGCCATTTCCCGGCTGTGGCGAGTTTTCTCAGCCCCCCACGCCCACCCGCCGACCAGAGGGCCGACAGGCCGCCCCCCTTCTTGCCGGCATGCTTCAGCCGCAGCGTTCCCAGGAGGTTTTGCAGGTAGATGGCGTTGCCCGGGTCACCAGCGACGCAGACAGCGAACATCTCAACGGCGTAATCGATGTTTTTCGCGACGCTCTGGGTGCCGTGCTGGAAGCACTGCGCCAGCCGCGTCCGCTCCGCTGGCGAAAGGGCCGCGGACGGCTGGGGGCCAGGGGAGCCCGATCCGACGGTTGGAGACTCATTCGGCATGGAATTCTGAATCGCGTTGAGGGCCCAGGCGAGATCCGGCGGGAACCGGTCCGGCAATCCCGCGGGCACGGTATGCTTCCGTCTGCAACGCCGAACGGATCGGCTGTTGGGTCACGGAAGGGAGCCTGAGTGTACCCCCCGGCCACGAGAGCCTCAAAGGTCTGCCCTGACCGAGCCGCCTGCAGGGCCATGCGACCACCGTCACGAACCAGCGTCCCGGCAGCCACCGACGTCTCATTCACACCGCCACTTTTCCGATGCCCAGCGATCATCCTTCTCACCCATCCGCGTGCCAAAGTCACCACGGCAGGGTGTTGTTCGTGGGCGCGGGGCCCGGCGACCCGGAGCTGCTCACCATCCGTGCCTTGGACTGCCTGCGTCGTGCCGACGTGGTGGTTTACGACACGCTCGTGCCGCGAGACGTCCTTGACATGGTTCCCCCGAACACGGACCGGCAGGCGGTCCCGCGGGATGGGCGAGACGGGGACGGGGACCCCGGCGAAGCCATCGGGCGGCTGCTCGCGCGGCTGGCGGCAGAAGGCCGCACCGTCGTGCGGCTGAAGGGGGGCGATCCGGCTGTGTTCGGCCGGCTGAGCGAGGAGATGGGCCCCGTCCGGGCAGCTGGCATTCCCGTCGAATTCGTGCCGGGAGTCACTGCAGCCTCGGCGGCGGCGGCGGCCGCGGGCATTCCGTTGACCAGCCGCTCGGCGGCGTCGAGCCTGACGATCCTCACCGGCCACGAAGCAGCCGACAAACGGGAGGGAATCGATTTTCGACAGCTCGCCGAACTCTCCGGAACGCTTGCCATCTACATGGGCGTGGAACAGGTGGAACGATGGTCGAGTGGCCTGCTCGCGGCCGGCAAGCCCGCGCACACGCCGGTTGCGATCGTCAGCCGCTGCGCATGGCCCGATCAGCGGATCGCCGTCAGCACGCTGGCCCGCTGTGCCGCCGACTTCGAGCGACACAGCTGGCCCTCGCCGGCCGTCGTGATCGTCGGTGACGTGGCGCAGACGGTCGCCGAGCCTTCCGCCGCAGGAGACCTCGGCCCCCTCGCTGGCCGCCGCGTGCTGAACACACGACCGCCTGGGCAGGGTGACGATCTCGACGCCCTCGTCCGTGCGGCTGGCGGCATCTGCCACCGTGTGCCCGTGATTCGCATTGGTCCACCTGCGTCGTGGCAACCGCTCGATGATGCGATCCGACAGGCCGACAGCTTCGACTGGATCGTCTTCGCCAGCGCCAACGGCGTCAGGGGCTTCGTCGAAAGGCTGCGAGGAGCCGGGCTTGATGGCCGGGCGCTCGGCACGGCCCGACTGGCGGCCATCGGTCCGGCCACGCGTCAGGCATTGGAACATGCCGGATTCGCCTGCGATCTGACCCCTGACCTGTTTCGTTCGGAGGGGATCACTGCCGCTCTCGGTCAATCACCCAGGCCCACGCGATTCCTGCTGGTGAGGGCCAACCGCGGCCGCGACGTGATGCGGCGCGAGTTCGAGGCCCGAGGGCATCTGGTCCATGAGGTGCCCGCCTACGCGAGCGAGCCCGTGGACGCGATCTCCCGGGCCACTGGCACCATGATCGACCAGACGCCGTTCGACTGGATCACCATCACGAGTTCCCTGATCGCGGAATCCGCCATCAGACTGTTCGGTCCCCGCATCGGGCGGTGGCGGGTGGCCAGCCTGAGCCCGATCACGTCGGCCACCCTCCGCCAGCACGGCATTGAACCCACTGTCGAGGCGACGGCGGCGGCCGCCGACAGCCTCGTCGCGGCCATGGCCGACTGGGAGATTGCCCACGCCCCCCCGTCTTCCTGACCGGACTGGCTGTCTCCCGGGATGAAATTCCAGAACGACTGAAACCCGCGACGATAAACGTTGGTGGTGGATGGACGAGGGCCGTGGCAGGGGCCATGGCCCAGTGGGGAAAGACGGGGGTAATTCGCCATGGGCCGATCTGGTCTGCCGACCACGCTGGTCATCTGCTGTCCGCTCTCTGCGGCCATGCCGCAGGCGACGGCGGAGGCGTGCCTTGATTTCGCGCACCGGGTCGCGCTCCCGGTGACATGGACCGCAGCAGCCGATCGCCTCGCGGCCGTGGCCGGGCATGCTGCCACCACGGCCCCATCGCAGCGCGTGGCTCTGGAGATTCCGGCGAACCATTCACGCCAGGAACTCCGTCAGTTGCTCGCGCGGGCGGTCGCTGAAGCCCCCGGGCTCGACGCCGCAGTGATTCGCGGGCCACTGCCGGCGGAACACCGACGCGTGCTGGTCGACAGCGGCATCCGGGCTGTCTGCCGCGACCGCTTCGACGACATCGCACGCGGCACGCGCCGACCGGCACCGCATGGCTGGCCTTGCCGCAGCACGCTGTGGGGCCTTTGGGAGGTGACCCTGGCGACCGCGACGCCGCCGGGCCTCGTGAGCCGCCTGCTGCCGTGGGGATCGCAGACCGGGCCGCAGCCCGGGTCGCTGGCCGTCCTCGACACGGGAGGAACGGGACCAGTCGCCGCCGACGCCGCCGCGATCCGCGGACGGATCGAGCAGTGGCGAGCCTGGGCGGAGCGACGACACGCTTCGGAACAGGTCGTGTTTGCCGCCCTGTCGGATCTGCCCGCCCTGATAGCGGGCGCCGGCCGCCTGCCCGTAGGTGGGTCGGTCCTGAAGGCGGCCTGAGTGACCCGGCCCGCGGTTCAACGCCGCGGCTTATCCATGATCGTCCAGCTCATGTAGGCCAGGATCGCGCTGCTGACGATGAACCCGATGTCGGTCAGCATGCTGACCCGTGAAAACGGGAAACCGGCCGCCAGATCGGCGAGAAACAGGATCGCGACGAGCCCCGAAACGATCATCCCGACAAACGGCATCAATTTCGACACGGGATCCCTTCCTCAGCACACAGGCATTCGCAACGCCGACATTTCCCTTACGATATCGGCTACCCAGCGGGATGTCACCGGCGTCTGGCCCACGGCGGCCACACGGCACCGGCGGCCGGCCTGACGTCGCAACCTGCGGGAACCGCGTCGCCAAGCCACCCCGATGCCCACAGGAACCCTCGCCCCCGTGGCCCCTTACCAACCCCAGCCGCGTACCGCCGTCTACACCGGGTCGTTCGACCCGATTACCCTGGGCCACCTCGACGTGATCCAGCGGGCCAGCCGGATTTTCGACGCCATCG
>JBIIOL010000595.1:0-2610 GCA_044336965.1 Pirellulales bacterium
CTCGAGTACCATCTCCTCGCGGGAGGGATCGTAGGTCACCTGACCGTTGGACTGCTTCAGGTGGCCGATCTGCCGGGCCAACTCGGCCCGCTCGTTCACGAGGCTGACCAGATCCCGGTCAATTTTGTCGATCTGCGACCGCAGCGCCGCCAAGCCAGCCGGCCGCGCGGCCTCTGCCGACGACTTTCGCTGCGAACCGGACTGAGCCATACGTGGAACCCCGGAACGATTGATATCGGACGTGTCGCGACGCAAGACGCCAAAATGGCAGGCGTTGGATCGATGCCTGGCCGCTTCATCGCCGCAATCCCCCAACTGTACCCTAGACAGGAGCCGCGTAAATACGGTTGAAAATGAAGCTTTATGGCCGTTTTTCGCCTCGTATTTGGCAGTCCGGGCGGAGCGGACGGGGGCTGGCACGGCCTTTGCATTGACAATTGGCAACGAAAACCCGGGACAATTCTGGCGCACAGCATGTCCCGCCGCATTCCCGACACCACAGCACAGGAATCCAGCATCCATGGCAACGAAGCAGGGCGAAAAGATCATCGGCATCGACCTCGGCACCACGAACTCGGTGGTCGCGGTGATGGAGGGCAAGGAGCCCAAGGTGATCGCGAACAAGGAGGGCAATCGCCTCACGCCGAGCGTGGTCGCCTTCAACGACAAGGGCGAGACGCTCGTGGGTGACATCGCCCGCCGGCAGGCCGTCACGAACCCCAAGCGGACGATCTACTCCATCAAGCGATTCATGGGCCGCCGCCACAACGAGGTGGCCGGCGAGGAGAAGATGGTGCCCTACGAGGTCGTGGGCGGCCCCGAGGACTACGTCAAGGTGAAGGCCGGCGACCAGACCAGCACGCCGCCGGAGATCTCGGCCAAGGTGCTCCGCAGCCTCAAGGAAAGCGCCGAAAGCTACCTGGGGCACAAGGTCAACAAGGCCGTGATCACGGTGCCGGCCTACTTCAACGACGCCCAGCGTCAGGCCACGAAGGACGCCGGCCAGATCGCCGGTCTGGAGGTGATGCGGATCATCAACGAGCCGACTGCCGCGGCCCTCGCCTATGGCCTCGAAAAGAAGGCCCAGGAGAAGATCGTGGTGTTCGATCTGGGAGGCGGCACGTTCGACGTGTCGGTGCTCGAGGTGGCTGACGGCGTGTTTCGCGTGATCAGCACCAACGGCGACACGCACCTCGGCGGCGACGACTTCGACCAGACGCTGATCAACTTTGTCGCGGATCAGTTCAAGAAGGAGCAGGGGATCGACCTGCGGAAAGACACGATGGCCCTCCAGCGGCTCCAGGAAGCCTGCGAAAAGGCCAAGAAGGAGCTGAGTTCGGCACAGAGCACCGACATCAACCTGCCGTTCATCACGGCCGATGCGACGGGGCCGAAGCATCTCCAGGTCACCATTACCCGGGCGCAGTTCGAGCAGATGTGCGACGGACTGGTGGAGCGGTGCCGTGGGCCGGTCGTGCAGGCGCTGAAGGATGCCAAGCTCGATCCCAAGGACATCGACGAGGTCGTGCTGGTCGGCGGCTCGACCCGGATTCCGAAGGTGCAGGAACTCGTCAAGAAGCTGTTCAACAAGGAGCCGCACAAGGGCGTGAACCCCGACGAGGTCGTGGCGCTGGGAGCTGCGATCCAGGGTGGCGTGCTCGGGGGTGAGGTGCAGGACGTGCTCCTGCTCGACGTCACGCCGCTCTCGCTCGGCATCGAGACCGAAGGCGGCCTGTTCACGAAGCTCGTCGAGCGGAACACGACCGTGCCGACCGAACGGAAGCAGGTCTTCAGCACCGCGGCCGACAGCCAGACGGCGGTGACCGTGAGCGTGTATCAGGGCGAGCGGCCGATGGCGAAGGACAACCGGCTCCTCGGCCAGTTCAACCTCGAGGGCATTCCCCCCGCGCCGCGTGGCACGCCGCAGATCGAGGTGAAGTTCGACATCGATGCCAACGGCATTCTGTCGGTCAGCGCGAAGGACCTTGGCTCCAATAAGGAGCAGACGGTCAAGATCGAGCAGTCGAGCGGACTCAACGAGGCCGAGATCGAGCGGATGCGAAAAGACGCCGAACTGCACGCCGAGGACGACAAGCGGAAGCAGCGTCTTGCTGAGGCGAGGAACCGTGCCGAGGCGCTCTGTTTCCAGACTGAGAAGCTCGTCAAGGAGAATGGCGACAAGCTGTCGGCTTCCGACAAGGCTCCGCTCGAGGCGGCGATCACCAAGGCTCGGGAGACAGCCAAGGGCGAGGACGTCGATGCGATCACATCGGCGCACGACTCACTCGAGCAGGCGGCCCACGCGCTGTCGAAGGTCTTGTATGCGGCCACGAGCGGCCAGGGGGCTGGCCCCGATGCGGGGTCAACGGCCGGCCAGTCCGGCGGTGGCAAGGGGCCGGACGACGCGATCGACGCTGAGTTTGAGGTCAAGAAGGATATATGAACCGGCTTCCCTCTCCCTCCGGGTGAGGGCGGTCGAAGGGGGAAACGATGCCGTTTCGTTTTGACAAGTTCACGATCAAGGCCCAGGAGGCGGTGCAAAACGCCGTCGAACTGGCCGGCAGCCGCGGCAATCCACAGGTGACGCCGGTGCATCTCCTGCACTGCCTC
>JBIIOL010000101.1:0-9089 GCA_044336965.1 Pirellulales bacterium
CGCACTTCCTCGCGGTCTCGGGATATCTTGTCCTGCGACGCCGTTCGAGCGGGGTTGATCTCCGTCGCCTTGCGGCAGCCACGGCTGCGGGCCTCCTGGTCTTTGCCGTGGTCGCCGGCGGCTGGGCGGGCGTGCTGAGCCGGAAATATTCCCGACCCACGATCGGCACGACAGGCGCCTATCAGTTCAGCCTCCGGGGGCAGGGCCATCCGACCAACGTCGGAGGGCTTTATCCACCCGCCAACAAGCTGGCCATCAGCGCCTGGGAGGATCCATCGGACCTCAGTATTCTTCCGCGCCCGCCCGGGGCCGCTCCCCCTGCGAGGCCGCGGCCCGAGGAGGTGCCAGCAGTCTTGCCCGAGGTGAAGCCTTTCCTTCCCGATGGGCCACTCAGTCGTATGGTCTATCGGATCTACTTCAACTCCATCCGGTACATGGGAACGCTCTTCCGGCTCTCGCCGCTGTCGCCATTCATTCTGCTGGGGCTGTTGATTGCGTGCTGGAACGTGCCGCGTGGGAGTGATCGTGACCGCTGGGTGATCCTGAGCGGGACGATGCTTCTCTACCCGGCCGGCTACCTGATGATTTTCATCAACGAGCGATTTTTCTGGCTTATCACCTTCCTGTTGTCTCTCTCGGCGGGCTTGCTGACCACGGCCCTGCCGGTCCTGCGTCGCAAACCGTGGAGCACCTGCTGGGCGGTCGTGGTGGCCGTGTCTCTCTCGCTCTGGCCGGCCTGGCTTCTGTTTCGTCTCGCGCACCATGTGCTGGAGGAGACGCCCGCGGTAGCGGCGCAACTGCGGCCCATGATGCCTCCCGGCACGCGGATCGCGTCTGATCTCGAGTGGGGCATCACGAACAGCATCGCCTTTCATCTCGACGCCCGGTATTACGGACTCCTGCGGCCCGATGCCTCCGCCGAGGAGCAGCAGCAGCAACTGCGGCAGCATCGAATCGACTATCTGTTGGTCTGGGGCGATCCCGCCTGGTGCCCATTTCTCAAGTCCGCCCGCGAGGTTCCGATCGATCACGTCGCCGGTGGGCCGCAGACGCGGTGGCCCCGCGTGTTCAAATTGAAAGTTCCTCGCGATCCCCGATCGACGGGGCCAAAGCCTGCGCATCAGCCATGAACATCGCCATCATCACGCAGCCCGACTCGGCCGTCATTCCGGAAAACATCGCCAAACTGGCGGGTCTGCCGGGCATCGCGATCAAGACCGTCGTCGTCCTCGACGTGAAGGGAGCGCTTGCCAACAAGCGCGGCTATTTCCTGAAGGGATTCGGCGTGTGGCAGTGCTTCAAGCTGTTTGCGAAGCTGAACAGTCAGAGACTCTCGGCGGTGATCCGCCGTGCCGTCGGGGGTCGGGTGCGGCCGGGGGAGGGCATGTCGGTGCAGCAGCTGGCGGAGCATCTGTCTGTCCCCTGCGTTTCCACCACTGAACTGCATTCGGAAGAGATGCTGGCCTCCCTCGAGTCTCTCGACCTCGACCTGATCGTCTCGTTCTCGGCACCGATCGTCTTCAAGGAACGCCTGCTGTCATTGCCACGAAACGGCTGCATCAACCTGCATTGCTCCCTCCTCCCCCGTTATGCAGGGCTGTTGCCGAGTTTCTGGGTGCTCTACCATCACGAGGAGCAGACCGGGTCCACCGTGCACTACATGGACACGCGAATCGACAATGGCGGGATTCTTGGGCAGGAAGTCGTTCCCATCGGGGCGAGGGCTACGATGCTCGACGTGATACGCACGACGAAGCGGGTTGGCGGCGACCTGATGGTACGGGTCGTTCAAGGAATCGCTGCGGGCACGGTCTCCGTGAAGGAAAATCGCGAGGCAGACGGTTCCTACTTTGGGTGGCCGAGCGTCGAGCAGATGCGGCAGTTCCGCCGGCAGGGAGGCAGGCTCTCGTGAAGCGCTACGCGGTTCTCAGCATGGATGTGGAGGACTGGTACCACCTCGATTATTTTGCTGGACTCGCCCCAGATCGCTCGTCGAGCCTGCTCGATGGACTCGATGTCTACCTGTCGCTGCTCGAGCGGCATTCGATCCGTACGACGTTCTTTGTCTTAAGCGAACTGGCGGAGCATCTGGGTAGCACGCTCCGGTCGATGGCGGCGGCTGGTCACGAAATCGCCTCGCACGGCGTAGCCCACAAGCGGCCCCTGAAGATGACCGTCGGCGAATTCGCGGAGGATCTGCGGCAGAGCAAGGCCCAGCTGGAAAATGTCGTGCAGCGACCTGTGGAGGGATTTCGTGCGCCATGCTTCAGCATGGACCACACGAGACTGGAGGTGGTGCGAAAAGCGGGCTACACCTACGATTCCAGCCGCATCGACTTCACAGGGCACCCCCTGTATGGCAGCCTCGATGTTGACGATTTTCGTGCTGAGACGCCCGGGCATTTCGTCCAGCAGGGCTTCCACGAATTCGAGGTGAGCACGCTGCCCGTGCTTGGGAAGCGACTGCCTGTCTCGGGTGGCGGATATCTGCGGATTGCCCCCTGGGCGGTCATGCGGCCGCTGATCCAGACGTTTGTGAAGACCAGTCCGCTGTACGTGCTCTACATCCACCCCTTCGAACTATCGCCGCGTCCGCTGCCCGCCGCCACGGCGAAGCTCTCCTTCCCGCAGCGACTGCGGTTTGGAATGGGCCGGGCGGGCGTGGCCCGAAAACTGGAAAAGCTCGTGCGGCTCCTGAAGCACGACGGGTTTTCATTCGTGACCTTCCGTGACCTGTGCCAGCAATCGGTGGTGCAGGCGTGAGGATTCTCGTCACGGGTGGATCAGGGTATCTCGGCTCGGCGGCCGTGGCCGCGCTGCGGGCTCGCGGCCACGATGTCGTGACGATCGGACGACATCCGGGCGTGGACACTGCCGTTTGCGATCTCACCGACGTGGACGCCGTCCATAAAGCCGTGCGTGCGGTGGGCGACTGTGACGCCGTCGTGCATCTCGCCGCCCGTGCTCACGACTTCCGCGGCCTCTCTCTCGACGAGCTGGTCCTGTCCAACACGACCACGACAAGGAACCTCGTCGCCGCGTTGCGGGCCGAGGGACGAACCGCCGCAGTCAGGTTCGTGCATGCATCCTCCGTGTCTGTGTATGAACTGCTCGACACAAGGCAAAGGATGACCGCCGAGCATGCGCCCTATGCTGCCTCGAAACTGCAGGCGGAACAGCTGTTGCACGCGGAGCCCTTTCAAAGCCTGTGCGTGCTTCGATTTGCACCGATCTATGACCGCACCCACCTGCAAGACGTGGCAAAGCGTGTGTTTCTGCCCGGCACACGGCTGAAGCTGCGGCTCTGTCCGCCGCCGGTGCACAGCCTGTGCTCACTCGATCGGGCGGTGCAGGCCATCGTATCGGCCGTGGAAACGGCGTCGCCGGAGCGACAACTCGAGAACGTGGCCGATGCCACGCCCGCCAGTCAGTATGACTTGCTCGACTGGTTTCCCGGGAGTGCGCTGCCCGTGCCAACGTCGCTCTTGTGGACCCTCGCGAGTGCGGTCGGCATGTGTGGCACGAAGGGACGCAAGGTGTCGCGGCTGATCGACAAATTCGTCCGCTCGAGCATCTACCCCGAGCCGGATTGGAAGCCGACGCTCGCGTGGCCCGGCGTCAGCGGCCGGCCGTAGAACCCCGGCTGGCACGCCGGCCGAGCGTCTCGATAAAGGCCAGGATTTTCTCGGCCTGTGTCTGCCAGGTAACGCCTTCGACGGTGGCCCTGGCACGGCCCCCCATGGCGGCCCGCTCCTCGGCTGAAACTGCCACTGAACGTTCGATGCATCGTGCGAGGCCTTCCGGGGTCTCGTCCGTGAGCACGATCAAGGCGCTGCCATAGTGCTCGGCCACGTCTGATGTGGACGTGGACAGGATTGGCCGGCCTGCCGCCAGGTATTCCATCAGCTTCGAGGGGAAGTTGTAGCGATTTTCCAGCAGCCGGGAGGGTCGCGGATTCACGAGCACCGCCGCTCGCTGCAGCATCTCGCTGTACTGCTCCTCGGTCACGAATCCAAAAAACCGGATGCGGGGATCCGACGCGGCCTGCTGCTTCAGGCGTTCCTCCAGCGTGCCCCGGCCGCTGAACCAGAACTCGAGCGTCGGGTCGGTCACGTGCGGGATGGCGTCGAGCAGCAGATTCACGCCGGCGGGCTCGGAGAGGGCGCCGGCGAAATAGATGGCGTGGGCGGCGGGCTCCGCTGGCGGCTGCGGCAGCTCGTGTAGGTACGAGGCCGGCGGCCTGACCATCCGCATCGAGGGTTTGCCATGCCGGAAATCGTTGGTCGTGTGTGAGGAAAATACGACGGTGCCGGGTGACAGGCGAACCATCAGGGTCTGCAGCCAGTTCCGAAGCCTCGTGACCGGTGGCTGACCGGCTTGGGAGCAGGTGAGATCCGCGACGATCGTCGCAACGGGAATGCCATACCACCATCCCGCGAGGAGCGCCGGTGCCGTGAATCGCGTGAGCGGGTTGGCAACGAGAATGGCGTCGGGCCGTCCGTCGGGCCAGCGGCCAAACAGCCGCCGCATCATCGACCAGACCTGCGTGAGGATCTGCACAGGTCCGAGTGCGAACGAGGGCAGTTCCTCGATGGCGACCCCGTCCTCGATGACGCTGCGTTTGAATGGTCGCCGTCGGGGCCGTGCCTTGAAGGCCGAGCAGCCGGGCAGGCTCAGACCTGTCACGCGGATTCCACCGCAGTTGTGGATCGCATGCATCAGCTCCAGTTGCGTCGTGTTGTGTGCCGCCGACGCCCAGCGATTCCTTGCACAATCCTCGGCTGCCTGCATCGATCCGATGAACGCGAGGTGCTTCACGGAATGGTCCTGGAGCCACGGAGTACGCTGATGGAGTGGGTTGAGCTGCGAATGCAATCCTACTTCGGGCCGACCACGGTTGCCCAGCGGTTTGGCTGCGACGAGTCCGGGCGTAGAATGCACGAATGACAGCTCCTTCCATGAACTCGTCTCCGTGGGCATGCATGGCGATGGTCGTCTGCAGCCTGCTGCTTTCGGTCGTTGGAATGGAGGTCGATGCCGCCGAGGTGACGGCCAAAAAATACGTCTACAAGACGTCGGGCGGAAAGCCCCGCGGGATCGAGGTCTTCTCCCCTGAGGATCATGATCCCGCCGCGAAGAAGACGCCGGGCATCATCCTGTTCCACGGTGGTAACTGGACCGACGGCAGCCCCGCGGAATTCCATGACGTGTGCCGCCACTTCGCCGGCCGCGGCCTCGTGGCAGCGACCGTCGACTACCGCATGCTGCTGCCGCACGGGCCAGAGAAGGACAAGGATCCGGAAACCGGGCTGACGCGGAAGCAGGTCTGTGTCCGCGACGCCAAGTCGGCGATCCGTTGGTTCAAAGATTATGCCGACGCACTCGGCGTGGACCCGACGCGGATCATCGCCGGAGGCGGTTCGGCTGGCGGCCACATCGCCGTGCTCGCCTCGACCACGCCCGAGCTCGATGATCCGACCGATCCGCCGGGCATCGACACGTCGGTCGCAGCCTTCATGCTCTGGGCGCCGGCGTGCACGGAGGCCGATGCTAATGATCCGCCGATCGACGCGCGGCGGCATGTGGGGAAGAACTTTGCGCCCGCGGTGGTATTTTTCGGCACCGAAGACAGCTGGCTGCGGCACTGGAAGAACCTGACGCAGTATTCCATCCGGCCACGGGGCGGTGCCGAGCCGATCGTGTGGTTTGCGCAGGGCGGCGACCACGGCGTGTTCGGGAAGCCGGACTGGCGCCTGGCGTCGATCGCTGCGGCGGATCGGTTTCTCGTCGATCGCGGCCTGCTCACAGGGGAAAGCACGCTGCCGGCGACTCCCGGCGGTAAGACATTGACTCCGTCCACGGCCATGAGCGGCAAGTGATTCCTAACGGAGCGCCATCGCGCGGGCGTACAAGTCGGCGTATTGTCGCGCGACGACGGGCGAATCCCAGAGGAGGCACGCCCGTTCACGGGCTGCGATTCCCAGGCCCGGGCCGGTTGCCTTCGCCCCCAGCACCCATTCGATTCCAGCCGCCATGTCCTGCACGTCGAACGGCTTTGCGAGGTAGCCCGTCTGGCGATGGGCGACGATGTCGGCGAGGCCGCCCGTATTGAAGGCGACGACGGGTGTTCCGCAGGCGTGGGCCTCCGACGCCGTCTGGCCGAAGGCCTCGAGCCGGGAGGGCACGGCCACCGCGTCGGCGGCGCTGTAGAGCAGCCGAAGTTTCTCGTCGTCGTGCAGGTAGCCGGTATGACGCACAGGAAAGCCCAGTGGAGTTTCGTGCGACGGTGCCAGTTGTCCAAAGACGATCAGTTCCAGTCCGTTCAGTTCCTGTCCGTTGCTACGACCCCTCAGGTGCTGTAAAGCGTCGCGAAGGAGATCGAAGCCCTTGCGGGGATCATCGTCGCCACCCAACGCGCCGAACAGCAGGATCGGTGTATCCGGAGGGAGGTTCAGCAGTTGCCTGGCGTGCTGCTTGTCCACCGGTCGCCAGACATCCGTGTCGATGGGGTTGGGGATGACGGTAACGGGCCAGTCTCGCATGAGCGCGCTCTGCTCCACGCAGCCCGCCAGCCAGCGGCTGGGGGTGACGATCTGGAACGGTCGCCGCCAGTGCCGCTGCTTGCGCCGCCACGTCCAACGGTCGAGATCGAAGCCCGACTCGTGGGGCGGCCGATTCGCGGCAGAGTATCCCTCGCGATAGCGATGGCCTTCGGTATAGTGCTCCGCGCCGCAGAAGGCCCACATGTCGTGCAGGGTCCAGACGACCGGCTTCGTGAGCCGGCCGATGTCTGCGATCGACATCATCTCGCAGTTGATCCAGTGCAGATGGACGACATCTGCGGCGGAGGCATTGAGGCGGCTCGCCCAGCGTGACGGGATGCAGGCGGGGGAATGAAGCCCGGGGCTGCCCCCTTTCAGCAGGCTCTGCCACGGAGTTGCCACGATGCGACGCGCCTTTCCCAGGAGCCGTCCGGGGGCCATGGCTGGGCCGACCACCGTCGGGTCGGAAAGGACGGCCCTGTTCACCAGCAACTTCGAATCGACCCCCGCACCGCGGACCGCATGGTGAATGCGATGGGCCGCGCGGGCGGCCCCGCCGATGGAGTCGGAGTAGTTGAGGTGAACGACGTTCATGGTCGAACGGGCGAGCCAGCCGTCTCATGATGCTTGGAGTCGAAGGATGTTAGAATAGTTGCAATTCCTGGATTCGACAGACGTTTTTTCGGCCATGCCCATGAAGTCCCGCGACGACTCGGAGCCAGCAACGGCGGCCGCCCCTGGAGGAGCGGAGATCGTGCTACCCCCGGCGTATCGGGTGCTGCCGACGAGCGTGCCGTTTCATGTCCCGGGGTTTGAAAAGCAGCGCTACCCGCAGTGCTATGTCTTTGCCCCCGAGCCGGTCGACTGCGGCGCGTGGTTCGATCGCTTTGCGGGCCGGGTGTTGCAGGCCGTGGGTTCCACCTATCTGCCTGTGTGTCGGATGAGCGACGGTGAGTTTCTGCTGCTGTTTGGGTTTCAGCCACCGAGCGTTCGGCATCCCTTGCTCCGTCGGTGGAGGATTCAGCTGTCGCAGACTCGGCACATGATACGGCAGCGTCTTGTCGGCTTTCGGGCCCAGACGGCTCCCGGAGTCTCGTCGGGTGCGATGTCGCATGCCGAACAGAAAGCGTTCGTCCCCACGCTGTCTTCGCGGTATCTGGAGATCGCGAAGGACGGGATCCTCGGGCTGCATCTCGGCTACGCGCCCGCGCCGTTTCAAGAACACTATTTTCCGGCGGTGCGGCAGTGGCTGAAGCAGAACAACGTCAGGCTTACGCTCGACAACTACGCCCCCTTCTATTTCGTCTATGGCCTGCTGCGTGGCCCTGTGTTTTCCGACCTCGTCGGCGGGCGGCGGGTGTTGATCGTCCATTCGGCGACGGGCTCCAAGCGGGACGCGATCACGCGGTCGATCCAGGCGGCCAACCCGCGTGGGATCGAGTGGCTGACGATTTCTCCGAGCCGGTCATTTGCCGACACGCTCGACCTTTCCCGGCTGCAAGACAAGCCAGACCTTTGCCTTCTGGGCGGCGGCGTCGGCAAGTCGGCGCTGTTTCCGCAGCTGCGGCCGCTCGGCATCCCCTGCCTCGATGCGGGCTTTTCCTTCGAGGTATGGGCCGATCCCGACAAGCAGTGGGATCGCCCTTACATGTCGCCCAATGCGTCCTTCGATCCCGCCCGCGTCCGGTTTGGCACGGCGGCGGACCGGCGGCAGATGCGGTCGTGATTCGGGCTTGCGATTACGGGACCGGGTGGAAGTGCTGGCCGCGAAACCCGCAGGCCGATTTCGACACTTTGGTGTGCAGATCGATCCCCAACTCCGCCTTCCATCGCCTGCGGACCTCCCGCTCCCCGGCCCGTTCCGCATCGTCCAAAAGGACGAAGCACCGCTCGCGATTGAGATGATCCCGGAGGAATGGCAGGGCCGGGTACCGCGAGAGGGCGATACGTTCGCTGTAGGCTTCGGGGCCGTCCACGATCACGGAATCGTATGTTGACGAGAGGATCGAGTCGCGGTGCGGATCAAGGTCGTACCAGGAGTTTCCCGCGATCGCGAGCCTATGCTGAACAACGGGGGCGTGGATCAGTTCCACGGCATTGTCGGTGCCGGCTGTCCGGAGGGAGTGAGCGATGATCGACTGCCAGCCAGCGTTGCCTTCCACGCTCACGAACCGGCACGAGAGGCCCTTACGGCGGATGAGGCTGGCGATGGCGAGCGTGGAGATGCCGCAGCCAAATTCGATGATCGCCTTCCGCTCGTTGACGAGGATGTCGTTGCAGATCGTGAGGATGCTCTCAAACGACATGGCCGACGCCGACACGGGGAGGAAGCCGTAATCGTGGAGCAGATCCTGCAAGAGGAGAAGGCTACGCGGCTCGTTGTCGCGGCCGGCAAAGGCCTGAAACCGCCGGCTCAGGGCCCCGAGCACACGTTGGATCATGGGTGGTGGAATCCTTGCAGGGTCGCAGGCCAAACGTGGCTATCAAAGCAAAACGAGCTTAATTGGTGCGGGTACGGCTAGCAAGGCAAGGCGTGCATTCAAGAGC
>JBIIOL010000102.1:0-9065 GCA_044336965.1 Pirellulales bacterium
CGAGACACCGGCCCGCGTCGTCGTCGTCGAGGTTGATCCAGTATTGATAGAAGCGGTAGGGGCTCGTGCGGCGGGGATCGAGCCAGATCGCGCCGGAGGCCGTCTTCCCCATCTTCGTGCCGTCGGATTTCGTCAGCAGCGGGCAGGTGATGCCGTGCAGTTCGCGGGATCGCAGCCGACGGCCGAGTTCGATGCCCGCCGTGATGTTGCCCCACTGGTCGCTGCCGCCGATCTGCACTCGGCAGTCGAGCGAGTCGGAGAGGTGCACGAAGTCCCAGGCCTGCAGCAGCATGTAGCTGAACTCGGTGTAGGAGAGGCCCCCGTCACGCTCGAGCCTGCTCTTCACCGAGTCTTTGCCGAGCATCTGCGAGAGCGGCACGTGCTTGCCCACATCGCGGAGGAACTCGAGATAGCCGACGCCGCGCATCCAGTCGGCGTTGTTCACGACATGGTGCTGGGTGCCATGGCCGTCATGGCCGTCATGGCCGGCGTTGCTGAGGATACCTCGGATCTGCCGCTCGACGCCGGCGATGTTGGCCGCGAGTTCGTCGGGTGAGAGAAGGTTGCGCTCCTCGCTCCGCCCGCTCGGGTCGCCGATCATGCCCGTCGCGCCGCCGATCAGGGCCACCGGCTCGTGGCCGGCGTGGGCCACGCGGCGGAGCAGCACGAGCGCCACCAGATGCCCCACGTGGAGGCTGTCGGCCGTGGGATCGAAGCCGGCGTAGACGCGGCGGCCAGGAGTGGCGAGCCACTCGCGGAGCCGGGTCGCGTCGGTCGACTGGTGGATGAGGCCGCGGGCCTGGAAATCGGAGACAAGGTCGTGTGTCATGGATGGAAAATCGTGGGACAGAGGGTCTTTGCACGGGTAAGCCGCATTGGTTCGCCGGCTGCGGCATGCTCGTCGCCGGCGGATTCTGCTACAGGATGCTCATGGACGGTGGTGGATCGCTCGTGAGTCGCAGAATTCACCGGCTCCTGCGCGTGCCTCCGACCGGCTCCTCAGCATCCGGCTTCACGCGAAACACGACATCGTGTCGCCCTGACGGGCGGATGCCCGTCCTCAGCCAGTCGCTTGGCGACCGCAGGTCGCGGACAGTCACCCAGCCCTCCGGGCCTGGACCTGCATGTGCCACGAACCGCCTCCTCAACACAGTTAGATTACTCGTTCTTAGCGGCTTAGAGCCTAACGCCACATGTCGTCGTTGGCGAAGGGGTGCGCGGGGCCGGCGAGTCGGTTGGCGGGGAGCGCCTTCATGGCCTGCTCGGCCAGCCGAAGGTCTTCGCGTGACGTGATCTTGAGGTTGATCGGCGAGCCTGGCACCACGGTCACCTGCTGGCCGATCGCCTCGACGAGTTGGGCCTCGTCGGTCGGCTGGGAGCCCTGGGCCGCGGCGTGGGCGAAGGCCCGGGTGAGCACATCGCGGGAAAACACCTGCGGTGTCTGGGCTTCCCAGAGATCGGTGCGGTCGACCGTTTCGGTGATCAGCTTGTCGGCGTTCACCCGCTTGAGCGTGCCCACGACGGGGATCGCCAGGATCGCGGCCCCGGTCTTTGCACCAGCTTCGAACACCCGGTCGATCCAGGCGGTGGCGATGCAGGGACGGGCGGCGTCGTGGATCGCCACCATGTCGATGTCGGCGGAGAATTTCTCGAGCCCGCGGCGCACCGATTCCGCCCGGTGGCTGCCCCCTTCAGCGAGCGTGATGCCCATGAAGGCCAGGCTCGCGCCGAACTTCTCCACGAAGGCCTCGCGGTCTTCCGGAGAGACGACGACCACCACCTGCTTCACGTCGGGGCGGTCGGTGAACTTCTCCGCGGAATGCAGCCAGACCGGCCGGCCGGCGAGCGGGGCGAACGGTTTCTTGTAGTTAGGGTCCTCGAAGCGGCTGCTCTGGCCGGCCGCTGCGAGGATCACTCCGAAGTTCAAGGCCCCAGACCTCGCTAGTTTACCTGGATGAATTCACCGTCAGAGCTCCGGACCTTAAAGTTTGTCGGCCTTCCGCCGTGAAGATTCTCAAAAGACTCCATGGCATGCCCAAGCGCGCTTTGTGCACTGTCGTCGTCATGGCCGAAGGCGTACTTTGATCCATCCCACACCAGGCACAGGTAGCCATCGGTCCTGTAGCAGGCGACCTTGGCCCCGACGCCGCAGTTCTCAAGGGCCGTTGCCGCGGCTGCGTCGGGATCTCTGTTGTATCCCCAACCGTACCGCGCCGTGGATTCGGAGAATGCGAATACCACGGTGTAGCCTTTCTTTCCGTAGAATTCAGCGTAGCTCACGCTCGGCGTCATGAGGCAGACGCACGCCGCCAGAGTCACGAGGCTGAAAAAACGTTTGAGCGCACCGTGCACGCGCCGCGGCAGAGCCGCCGTTGCCTGATCATTTGCAGCGAATTGCATGAGACACCTTTCAGGATGAGAAGCCTACTGCGTTCGACGTCCGGAGAGCCACCCCGGGACAGGTGGAGGCAATCCCCACATTCGAAGTAGTATCGGCGCCTACCCTGAGGGTGTCAATACTCGGCGCGGCCAGTGGTGAACCCGATGACGGTTCAGTATTCCACGTCGGTCGGGAACGAGTCGGCAGGTTGTGTTGCGAGGATGGCGTCCATGCACATGCGCACCGCATGCTTGCAGAGAGGCTTGTCCTGAATCCACGCAGCGAACGCTTCGCCGTGGGTCAAATAGGTGTCCTTCAGCACACTGGGGGCACGGGTGTAGAGCCAATGGCGAAACAGGAGCCAGCGGGGGTTGTCGGGGCCATAGACGGCCCGGGCGACCCAGCAACCGCCGCCGCCACCGCCCTGATTATTACCGCCTTGATTATTGCCACCACCACCACCACCGCCGCCGCCACCACCCTGGTTCTGGCCCTGGCCGCCCTGGCCCTGGCCGCCCTGGCCCTGGCCGCCCCGGCCCTGACCGCCACCCTGGCCGCCGCCACCTTGACCGCCACCTTGGCCGCCACCGCCTTGACCGCCGCCGCCGCCCGATTCGCCGGACACGGAGTTGAACTGGGTCACCTGGCCGATGCCCGAGAAGACCGGCTCGACATACACGCGGACATAACGGCGATCGGCAGAAACGACGGCCTGTGTGGTCAGGGTCGTGCCTTCGTCAAAGTATGTGATCTCCGGCTGGTACCCCACCGCACCGCTCCGGAAGAACGGCATGCCAGGCCCACCTGTCGTGGGCGAGTTGCGGCGGCTCTGCGACAGCGAAGCAGAGGCCGAAGGATCAGCCAATTGGGCGAGTTGCTGGGCGAGGATGGCACGGCCAACCTTCTGCTGAACCACCACGTCCTGCGCCACCTGTGCGTCGAACAGAGGTTCCTTCCGCCTTCCCTCTGCCAGTTCGATGCTGACAGCGGTGTCGTCAGCCCGGACCGTGAGTTGACGCGTCATTCTCTGCTCCCGGTCAGTCCCCTTGTTCAGTATGACCGTGGCGGTCACCGTGTCGGCGGCAACCTTGCCCCACACGCGTCGCACCAGAGCCCGGTATGTGCCAGGAAAGCCCTCGGTGGCGACGTATCGCTCACGGTGCACCGCGTTCGCAGCGTCGGCCTGGGCATCGAAGTCGGCCAGAAGCGTGCCGCCCGAACTTGACCGTGGCGAGGCGAGCGAGCAGACCGAGCCTGGCGGTTCAGCGACGATGAGGTCGATGTCGGCATCGCCGCTCCACGTGAGTTCCAACTCGATGTCACGCACGAGCGCCTGGTCGACGCGGCCGCGAAAGTCGGCGGCTTCTTCCGCTTTTCCCGCTTTTTCGAGCGAATCCATTGTGTTCTTCGCCAGCCGGGCCGCGCGAGTCTGGATCTCTCGCTGGTCGGCAGGCCATTCATGCGACAGCACTCCAGGGCAGGCCCATCGCAGCGTGGCGAAGTCCTCGGAACGGGCGGCGAGCGTCATCGCCAGGGCGTAGGCCTCCCGATTTCCGGGGTCGACATTGGTCACCTGCCGGCAGAGCCGAATCGCCCGCCCCGGCGAGCCGAAGCGTGCGAGGTAGTTGGCCAGCGCGAGGAGATCGGCGGCATCAGATGCGAATTCTGCCGTCGAGAGCAGGGCCCGCTCGACGTCTTCGCGAGGCTGGCCGGCCGCTTCCATCGCAACGGCCAGGGCTTCGTACATCCATGGTTCGGCGTGACCGCAGGCGATAGCGGCCGAGAGCAGGTCGACTGCTCGGTCGAATCGCCCCTGCTTGCCGAGCTCTGCAGCCGTGGCACGGAGCCGAGCCATGCGGATCGCCATGTCGCGGGCGGCGGTATCGGGCATGCCGGCGGCGGTTCCGCTGCCGGATCGCGCTGACGGCGCCGTCAAGTAAGCCGTGACGGATGCCCTCACGTCGCTCGAATCGACCACCGTCGACGGGAGGGTGATGTCCTCCGGCTGGTTCGCGACCTTTTCCTGCGCCCGTTCGGCCTGCGACGACTTGGCCGGGCCGTCGCCCCGATTCGGCTGCTCGGGGCGGGGGAATTGCGGCATCGACTCAGGTCGAGCCTTGGGAGTCGCTGCCACGGGAGTTTGGAGTTTCCGGCGGGCCACGCCTTCCCGGGCATCGGAAATCTGGAAAGCTCCGCCGCCTTGGCCGCCACCGCCACCTGCCCCGCCTTGGCCTTGGTTGTTGCCCGAACTGCGACCGCCCTGGAAACTGCCGCCCACCGAACCTGGCGAGAGGGGCAGAACGAGGTCGCCGACGGGATAGACCTTGATGATCAGGTTTTCCGCGGCCTTTTCCTTGGTCGTGAGCGACAGGACCTCGTCCTTGATGAGGTACGTGAGGTCGATTTCACCGAGGATGAGCCGCAGGGCCGACCGCAGCGAGATGCCCGACACGTTCTGCGTGACGACGGTCGTGTCGAGGTCGAGCCCCGCGTCCTCGAGCGCTTTCTTGTCGGCCAGGATCGGGATGTCGTACTTGTCCTTGATCTGGTTGATGACGTCGCGCAGGGGCGATTCCTGGAAGTTCATGTCTTCCACGATCTGGTCGAGCGCGTCGTGAATTCTCTTCTCCGCACTGCCGGGGTTGGCGAGATCGACCGACTTGTACTTCTCGCGCATCTTTGTGATCTCACGCCAACGGTCCGCGCTCGGGTAGTAGATCGGTGGTTCGTCCACGAACGGGATTGCTGCCAGGTCGACCAGGTGCATGGCGTCCATGAAGTTTCGCTGCATGTCGCGGCGGTAACGGACGTTCTGCGTGTCGTAGTGGAGGATTCTCGCCACGATGGGGGCCGTGCGGGCCACCTCCCGGGCGGTCATCGGCATCGGGTAGTTGCCGTAGATGTTGGATGCCTGCACGCCCATCTCCTGGGCGACCACCCGCTCCGCCTCGATGAACTCATCCCGCTGCCGTTCGTGGCCATACTGCGCTGGCGGCCGTTGGTAACGTTCCTCGATTCCCTTGGTGAGAAGGGCGTCGTAGCGGTCGACGAGTTGCTTGAAACGCTCTTCCTTGGCCCGCAGTTCGCCGTCGAGACGCTGGCGTTCACGACCGATCGCGGCCCTGCGCTCGTTCGCCATGTCGCACTCCACCTTTTCGCGGGAACGCACGACCGATTCGCGAATGCTCATCTCGATCTGCCTCGAGAGCCGGTCCCGCATGGCGGCATCGAGATCGTCGGAATTGTTCACGGACTGCAGCAGATTCTTGAGATCGGCCCGGGCCTGGTCCGGGTCGGTCATCATGAGGTGCCGGGCATTGCGAAGTCGCACGGCAGTCTCCTGTTCGAGCTGCTGGGCCCGCACCCTGCGCAGCGCATTGACCTCGGCCAGTTCGCCCGACTCCGCGCTGGCTGCTGCCGGCGGCAGCATGGCGGACGGCAATTCTTCGACATCTGGGGCGGTGGTACGTTGGGCGACCTCGCTGATGACTGCCGCCGCCGGATTGTCAGGATCACGGCGAAGGGATGCCTGTGCCAGCCGCAGGGCCGCGTCGTGGGCGCCGGCGCCCTCGGCCTGCCGCGACAGGGCGGCGAGCGAGGCAGCCTCGTCGCGGATCGCGTTTCGGGCCAGAGCGAGTCCCTCCCGGCCGAGCAGCGGCAGGAATGCGCCGGCGGTCTCGCGTGCATTGTGGGCCAGTTCCTCGAGGTAGGCATGCTCCTGCTGAGGCTTCGTGGGCGGAATGTCGAGCGAAACAGACGGTGCCGTCAACGCGGCCTCGCCTGTGTCGAGCATCATCTCTAGCGACATCGATTCGAGCGGGCCCTCGACCAGCACGACCGAGTCGCGATCTCCGCGGAGCGGTGGCAGCCGGGCCGGCAGCATCCGCAGGGCTGCGTCCGCGGCGGTGCTGGAGAGCGAGACCTGCTCCGGCCATGCCGTGGCCGCAACGGCGAGTTGTGCCATTCGTCCCCCGGCATCCTTGGCCGACAAGGTGTCGTCAGGAATCAGGAGCATGCCACCCGTCGCGCTGGCCAAGGCCGCCAGGCAGGGCCAATTGACCTGCGGCCCGATGCCGATCGCAGAGAATGTAGTGCGCTTTCCGCGGAGCGTCTCCAGGATGCGCTGAAAATCGATGGGGTCGATGCCCCCGATGCCGGGACCGTCTCCGATGTAGACGATCGCACGACCGCCGGCAGGAGCGGCCGGCTGCACGTCGCCGAAAAGTTCCGTTGCGCGATCGAGAACCTCGATCAGATCGGTTGAGCCCAGCGGTGTCCTGGCGTCGAGAGCGGCGAACGACTTCTTCATGCTGGCGTCGTCAGCAGGGGCGAAGCCGTCGCCCAGCGGAACGCATGCCACGTCTGCCGCGGCCGCCAGATAGCGGTCGGCGGGCCTGGCGGTCTCCAGCATGCCGGCCAGGGCATCCCGGGCACTGCGGCGGAAGTCGCCCATCTGGCTGGCGGACGTGTCTACAACCACGAGAACCCGGGCCGGAGGGGTCTGCCCCGCGGGTGGCGACCACCGCATGCCGACAGCCGATACCGGGCTTACAGCGTCATCGCGACGAAAGCTTTCGACGAACGAGATCCGCACCGCGGGCGATGCCGCGGAGGATGTGGTTTCTGCGGTGGCGGCGAGAGCGGTCGCAGGCGTCGTGATGCACGACAGCGTGACTGAAACCCACTGCAACAGCGTGAGGCCGAACGTCAGGCCCAGGCCTCCGCCCGCGTGGCGATCGTGGAAGGGACTCGCTGCCATGGGATCCTCCGGACTTTTGCTGTGAATCGTCATATAGGGCAGAAACAAACCCCACCCCGTGAGCATATTTGGAAGGTCTCCAGCCGCCAACGTCGTTCTGCCCGGAATTTCCTGCAATTTTTGTGTTTTCCAACGGCAATGGAGCCCTGCTGGGACCGTCGGCGGCGATTTCGGGTTGGAGCGGGGAGGCGGCCCCGATACTGTGCTGGAAGCACAACGGGAGGCAGGCTCATGTGGCGGTCTTTTGAGAACGCGTCGCGGCTCGGTCGGTCTGGCCGACTGGCCGCGACCGGGGATTATCGGCGGGGAATTCACTGCGTCGCGGTAGCGACGCTGCTATCGGCCGCCGTGGCATCAGGGCAGCAGGCGGCGCCCTTGGCCCCGGTCGACGGGGCAGACCGCAGTTTCACGCCCGAAGAGCGGACGAACATTGCTGTCTACGAAGCGGTGAATCGCAGCGTCGCGAACATCAACACGAAGGCCACGGTGGCCAGCGGCCTCTTTCTGCTCGAGGTGCCCTCCGAGGGCGCGGGGTCGGGAATCGTGCTCGATAAACAGGGGCACGTGCTCACGAACTACCATGTGGTCGAGGGGGCACGCGAGATTCAGGTGCTGCTCTTCGACGGTTCTTCGCACAGTGGCAAGTTGGTGGGCTTTGACCCTGCCACCGACGTGGCGGTGCTGAAAGTGGAGGTCCCGGCCGCCCTGTTGGTGCCGGCCGTCTTCGGCAGTTCGAGCAATCTGCACGTCGGCCAGCGGGTGTTCGCGATCGGCAATCCATTTGGCCTCGAACGCACGCTCACGACGGGGATCATCTCCAGCCTGAATCGCTCGTTGCCGACGCGGACGGGGCGTACCATCAAATCGATCATTCAAACGGATGCGGCTATCAATCCGGGGAATTCGGGCGGGCCTTTGCTCGACAGTGGCAGCCGGCTGATCGGCATGAACACGGCTATTGCCAGCCGCACGGGGCAGAGTTCGGGCGTGGGGTTCGCCATCCCCGTGGGCACGCTGGCCCGCATCGTTCCGCAGCTGATTCTAAGAGGAAAGGTGATTCGCCCAGACGCCGGGATCGCCCGTGTGTATCAGACCGACAAAGGCCTGTTGGTGGCGGCTCTGGCGCCCGAAGGGCCGGCGGAGCGGGCGGGCATGCGCGGCTTCAAGGTTGTTCGCGAGCGCCGGCGGCAGGGGCCCTTCGTGGCGGAATTTGAGAGGGTCGATCGTTCAGGCGCGGATCTCATTGTTGCAGTGGCTGGCGAGACCGTGCGGACTGCGGATGATTTCCTGTCAGCGATCGAGTCGCGAAATCCAGGTGACCAAGTGCTGATTGCCGTGGAGCGAGAGGGACACCGGCTGGAGTTGCCAGTCGTTCTCGATGCAGAAAAATAGACTCTCCGCAGGTCTCTCCCGATTCCGTCGACCTGCAGGGAGGCGTGTTTGCGGGTGCGGTGGCCTGACCCAAAAAGCCGAAAGACAGCCGGTGAAAAAAATTTTTGCGGATCGTTGACGGGGCGATTGACCTGCACGGCGATCCTGCTAGACTTCAAAAACCTGGGACGGCAGTCGTAAGGTTGCCGGCCTCAGGATGTTCATTGGCAATTCGGCAGTTGATCTCTTTCGGTTTCGGCCGGCACGCGATCGTGACCGGCACCGATGCGGATCATTCACTCCCATGTCTCTTCGGAGGCGCGGGTCGGATGTCTGTGTCGGTAGGAAAATAGAAGTTAGATCAGATCTCTTCCAGAGATACTTGCAGTCAGGATGCAGTCCTTCACGGGTTGCTTTCTGCTGCAAATCGGCAAATCAAACTCCTGCATGAAAATGCAGGCTGACAAGCCAATCAATTGAAGGGTTTGATTCTGGCTCAGAATGAACGTTGGCGGCGTGGATTAGGCATGCAAGTCGAGCGAGAACCGTAGCAAT
>JBIIOL010000597.1:0-2594 GCA_044336965.1 Pirellulales bacterium
CGCTCGAGCTCAAGAAGCCGATCCTCAAGCTCACCGATGAAGACTACAGCGAGCACGGTCTGCAGGATCTCGTGAGCAACCGCGGCCGGGCCTACGACATCAACATCGAGGTCTTTCGCTCCCTGCAAGACACGATCACCGGCTGGCCCGGCGGCAAGCCAGGCCGGCCGCGGAAGGTCCGCGGCGCTGCACAGGCGGCGGAAGGCCACGCCGCACAGCCGGACGATTTCCCAAAGCGGGTGGTGATCTTCAGCCCACACCCCGACGACGACGTTATCAGCATGGGCGGCACCTTCATCCGCCTCTGCGAGCAGGGGCACGAGGTGCACGTGGCCTACCAGACCAGCGGCAACATCGCCGTCTGGGACGAATCGGCCGACAGGCATGTCGACTTCGTGGAGGAATTCTGCCGAGCGTTCGGCGTCGGCACGAAGTCGAGTGAGATCGCCGACAAGATCCGCACCTTTCTTCGCACCAAGACTGCCGGCGAGGTCGATCTGCCGGAACTCCAGGCCGTGAAGGGTCTGATTCGCCGCACAGAAGCCCGCGCCGGCGCCCGTTACTCCGGCGTGAGGCCTGAACACATCCACTTCCTCGACCTGCCGTTCTACGAGACCGGGCGCGTCCGCAAGAAGCCGATCGGCGCCGACGACATTGCGATCACGTGCCGACTGCTCGACGAGGTGAAGCCGCACCAGATCTACGCGGCTGGCGATCTCTCCGATCCGCACGGCACGCACCGCGTCTGCTTGAGCGCTATCTTTCAGTCGCTCGAGAGTCTGGCCAATCGCGACTGGGTGAGGGACTGTGAACTTTGGCTCTACCGCGGTGCATGGCAGGAGTGGGAACCGCACGAGATCGACATGGCCGTGCCCCTCTCGCCCGACGAGGTGAATCGCAAGCGGATGGCCATCTTCAAGCACGAGAGCCAGAAGGACCGGGCACTCTTCCCCGGCCCCACCGATCCGCGGGAGTTCTGGCAGCGGGCCGAGGATCGCAACCGCGAAACGGCCCGTCTCTACGACCGCCTCGGCCTTCCGGAATACGAGGCGATCGAGGGCTTCGTCCTGCACAGGGGCTAGCCATGTCCCCCTGCTTGCGCAGGGGGCTTTTATGGGAACGGGAACGTGCCCCTCAACAGCCGCGTCACGCCCGAATAAAAGCCAGAGCGGAAGCGACGGGATATGCAGCCCTATGTTTCCACGGCCAAATTGCTCTCGTGTGCCACGAACGACGGCGATATTCTCCCGGTCCCGTCAGGCGAAGGGAGCCGCCACATGAGCCTCGCGAATCGACTGGATCGACGCACCTTCCTGCTCCGCGGGCTTGCGCCCGTGCCGCTGGCGTTTCTCGCCGGCGGCTGCCGGACCATGCAGTTTGCCCGCGTGATGATGCCGGGTGAGGACGCTATGATCGGCAGCCACCAGGCCGGGCAGGAGACGTTCACTCCGCTCGTGAACGATGCCGTCGCAAAACTCCTCGCCAGGCACGTCGATGCGGCCGTGCAACAGGTTTCGTATGCGGAAGGCGCCGAGCAGTTGCCGCCGCCTGCCCGACGGATCTGCTTCGTCGGCGTCGAGAACAAGAGCGCGGAGGACATCGGCGACTTCAAAGAACAGATCTATCAGTCGATCGACAGCCGCATCCTCGAGTCGAGCGTCTTCCAGTCGGTCAATCGGCGATTCGTCGACGCCGGCCTCCGCGACACCCGCCTCCGGCCCGATCAGTTGCTCGTGCCAGAGCACATGCGGACGTTCGCCGGCCACATGGAACAGCAGGGCCAGCCAATCGACTACCTGCTCTACGCCACGATCACCTCCGGCACCACCCGCGAAAACCGCGACTACCAACGCGACTACGTGCTCACGCTGGAGTTGGTCGAGGTGGGCACGGGTACCTACGACAAGCAGTCGGCCGAACTCAGCAAGGGCTACCACCACAGCCGCCTGAGCCGGTGGCGGGCCACCAATCCGCTGGCGCCATGAACTGGCTTCACGAACAACACAGCGTCGTGCTGTTTGTTCTTGGCAATCTCCGATTGCTGGTGCTGCGCATGGCATCCTGCCATGCAGGTCTTTGCTGGCGTACCCACGACGGAGCCGGAATCGGCGGAAGCTCGAGGAGCATTGGGCGTATCCTCGCACCCGCGACGAGACTTCTGCCGTTCCGGCGGCTGCATACCAACCGGCTCCATACCAGTCTGCCACTCCTCTTCTCTCTGATCACCCTGACCGGCTGTGCGACGCACATGATCCGCCTGCAGCCCGTGCGGGCGGCGTTTCAGCGGGGCGACGTCGCCGAGGCCGACCGGCTGATCGCCCAAGAACTCGAACAGCGGTCGGGCGAGGATGACCTGCTGCTGCTCGACCGGGCCATGGTCACGCTCGCCGACGGCCGCCCCGCCGACGCCGAACGGATGCTGCGGCGGGTTCGCGACAGCTTCGACCATCTCGAAGAGGAGAGCCCAGCCGAGAACACGTGGAGCATGCTCAGCGACGACGGGGCCAAGGCCTACCATGGCGAAGACTACGAGAAGGTGCTGCTGCGGGCGATGCTGGCCCTCGCGAATCTCGTGCAGGACGGCGACGATGCCG
>JBIIOL010000596.1:0-2594 GCA_044336965.1 Pirellulales bacterium
GAGAGCTCTGCGAGATCGTCCATCGCCACGGCGGCCGCGTGTATGTCGACGGTGCGAACATGAACGCTCTCGTCGGCGTCGCGTCTCCCGGTGATTTCGGCGGCGACGTCAGCCACCTGAATCTCCACAAGACCTTCTGCATCCCGCACGGCGGCGGCGGCCCCGGCGTCGGCCCGGTCTGCGTGGTCGCGGACCTCGTGCCTTTCCTTCCTGGTCACGCCACGGCGGGCCTGCCCGCCAGTGATGTGGGCGCCGTGTCGGCCGCACCGCTCGGCAATGCCGCGGTGCTGCCGATCAGCTGGATGTATTGCCGGATGATGGGGGCCGACGGGCTCCGGCATGCCACCGAGGCCGCCATTCTGGCCGCCAACTACGTCAGCTTCCGGCTTCGCGGCCACTATCACACGCTCTACGCGAGCGTCAACGGCCGCGTGGCCCACGAGTGCATCCTCGATCTGCGGCCGCTGAAAGAAACCAGCGGCGTCACCGCCGAGGACGTTGCCAAGCGGCTGGTCGACTACGGCTTCCATGCCCCCACGCTGAGCTTCCCGGTGCCGGGGACGCTGATGGTGGAGCCAACCGAGAGCGAGCCGCTCGCCGAACTCGACCGGTTCGTCGCGGCGATGATCGCGATCCGCGAGGAGATCCGGCAGGTGGAGGAGGGGGTCTGGCCGCAGGACAACAACCCGCTCAAGCATGCGCCGCATACGGCGGCATCGATCGCTGACGATGACTGGGACCGTCCCTATTCCCGCGAAATCGCGGTGTTTCCGGCCCCGTCGCTCAAGCGCGGCAAATACTGGCCATCGGTCGGCCGGGTGGACAACGTCCACGGCGACCGCAACCTGTTCTGCAGCTGTGTGCCGGTGTCGGCCTGGGCCGAGGAGCAGCCGGCATCCTAGCCGCCTCAGCGGCGTCGCAGACCGCACCAGCCGGCGGCGACGTGCGACGGCTTTCCCAAGACAGACGCGTCCATCAGCGGGGAGTGACCTCCGGCTTCGCAGCGGCCTTTGCGGCGAACCGGTACGTCGTGCCGATGGCCGACTGGCTGACGCGATCGCCGTAGGCGGTGGCTAAGGCGTGGACCGCCCGCCACCCGGTGCAGTGACCGGGGATGAGGAACTGGATGTCGAACGGCTGCAGTCCGGCGACCGTCTCGGGGATGATCCGCTCCATCACGCCGCCGAGATGAAGCCCGCCCAGGACGGCGTGGATTGGAATCCCCGGAAACAGCCGGCGGACCTCCGTGCAGACATTGACGATCCCAGCATGCGAACAGGCGCTGAACACGACGAGGCCAAGATCCTTGACGTGAACGACCACCATCCGCTCGTCCATCAGCAGCGGATCGGGCTGCCAATCGCTCCCCGCCGGCCTGCAGAGGTGGTCCGGCCGACCCTTCTCAAATGCCGACATGCGGGGAATCTCGCCGCTGTAATAGAAATGCCCGTCGAGGACCGTGCGGGCCTCATGTGAGTTGACGACGGTTGCTCCGGCCTCCTCCATCCGCTCCACGGAAATCACCTTGTCAGTCGGCACGATCCGGCCGTCGGGCAGCCTCAGGCCGCGTTCCACGAACATGCCTGGATTGACGTGGACCGCCACCCTGTCCCGACCGCGTTTGGCAACGATCACCGGCAGCGCCTGCGGCAGCGCGCCCATGTGGTCCCAGTGTCCGTGGGTGATCGTGATCGCCTCCACCTCGGCAAGGTCGACCCCAAGCGCCCGGCAGTTGTGCAGAAACGCATGTCCCTCCGTGCCAACGTCGAACAGGAGCACGTGCTCGGTGTCGCCGACGCGGGTGCGGAGTCGAAGCCCGTAGCCGAGGTTGGCAACGCAGAGGGTCTCGCCCGATACCACCGTGGCTCCGGCGGCGACCACGTTCGACAGCTCCGAGGTGGCAAACGAGGTCTTGGTGACGTAGGTGTCGCTGACATCATCAGAGAGCACGTCGACAACGAGCGACTCAACCGCGACGAGCGGCGGTCGGCTCGCCGGCGCGGGGTCGGCAGCCCTGGCCACGCTGTCGGCAGCAATGGCGATCGAGAGCATGAAGAGAGCACAACGCAGCATGGTCATCGTCGCTATCGATCCCCGAGGAATCGTTCCCGAAGGGTTTTCATGCGGGAGACGGGAATGTCGGGCACCAGACGGCATCCTGCGACGGCAGGGTAGCAGAAGCGTCCTGCGGAGCGAATCCGTCGCCGGATGGTGCAGAAACACAGACGCCCCGCAGGAGCGAAATCCTGCGGGGCGTCGCGGCAATGGAGAGCGGAGTCAGAGCCGTTGCTCAGGTCAGGGCAGAATCACGGCGTCGATCACATGGATCACACCGTTGCTGGCCTTGATGTCGGTCTTCACGACGTTGGCCTTTCCGGTGGCTGTGCCAACCTTCACACCACCATCGGTCGAGATGCTGACGGTCTTGCCGCCGGCGGTCTTGGCCTCGGTCAGTTTCACGACATCGGCGGCGTAGACAGTCCCAGGCACCACGTGAAGCAGCAGGATCTCCTTGAGCTTGTCCTTGTTTTCCGGCTTCAGGAGCGTCTCGACGGTACCTGCCGGCAGTTTGGCAAAGGCCTCGTCAGTCGGCG
>JBIIOL010000103.1:0-9021 GCA_044336965.1 Pirellulales bacterium
CGCACCTAGCAACGGACAACACGACCGTCTTCTCCGCCGGCGGCCACGGCTTCACGAAGAGCCTGGGCATCCAGCTGATGACGGCCAAGGAGGCGCGGCCGATCCAGCTCGGCGGCAAGGATGAGATCAACGCGCCCCCCGGCGGCGACGACAAGACCAACGTCGTCACCGGTCTCGCCTGCGACGGCAAGACGCTCTTCGCCAGCTACAAGGCCCGCAACCTGATCGGGCGGTTCGACGCCAAGACGGGCGCGGTGATCGGCAGCTGGGAGGTGCCCGCCCCCGAGCGGCTCGCGGCGCTCGCCGACGGCTCGCTCGCCGTGATCAGCGGCGGAAAGGTTCTCGTGCTCAAAGACGGCAAAACCGCGATCACGATTGCGGAGAAGCTCGATGAGCCCACCGGCGTCGCCGCCTTCGAAAACATGATCTTCGTGGCCAACGCCGGGAAGCTCATGAATGTGTCGGTGTTCGATGCGACCGGAAAGTTCGCCCGCAGCATCGGCAAGGAGGGCGGCCGGCCCGCGAAGGGCAAATACGATCCGCTCGGCATCTACATGCCCGGTGGGATCACGGTGGACAAGACCGGCCAGCTCTGGGTGGCGGAGACAACCGACTCGCCCAAGCGAATCAGCGTCTGGGACGCGAAGACGGGGGAATTCAAGAAGGAGTTCTTCGGCGGCTGCGATTACTTCGCCTACGGCTTCATCGATCCCAAGAAGCCCGACGAGGTGCTCGTGTACAACGTGCTCTGGAAGATCGACTGGAAAAACTACAAGGTCACGCCGCTGACCACGATCTGGCGGAAGACGTCGCCCGACATGATTCCCGAGCTGGGGGCGGGCTCGTATTCGGCGAGCCCGAAGATCGTCACCGCGGCCAACGGCCGGCAATACCTCTACGGCAATAAATACGCCCACTATTCGGGGCTGTTCTATCGCGACGGCGACCTCTTCAAGCCCACGATGAGCATGATCCACGTCGGCTACGACTACATCGGCCCGGCGGGCATCCCCTTCATGGACGACGACCGCGCGAAGTATCCGCAGGGCAAGTATTTCTGGCAGGACCAGAACGGCGACTTCTGCGTGCAGCCGGAGGAGGTCGTGCCGCTGAAGGGCACGCCGGTGGAAAACTTCAATATCGTCAATGTGTTCCCCGACCTCACGGTGCTGCTCGCTAGCGGCCATGTGCTCAAGCCCGTGAGCGTCGAGAACGGCATCCCCAAATACGATCTTGCCAAGGCTGAAAAGTATCCGCTGCCCGTGGGCTACACCTCCGTGCAAGCGGATGACGGCGGCATCTTCAGTTACACACCAAACAAGGGGCTGTCGCTGGCCCGTTATGGCACAGACGGCCAGCCGCTCTGGGGCTACAACGACATCACGCAGTGGCAAAACTCGATCAATCTTGGCGTGACCGGCCCGGGCAAGCTCTGGGGCATGACCCAGTGCATGGGGAAGGGGGGCGACTTCCTCGTCTTCCAGACCTACTTCGGCCCCAACCACGTCTTCCGCACCGACGGCATCTATGTGGGCGCCCTGCTCAAGGACGGCCGGCTGATGCTCAACCGTGGCCAGGACGAGGGGGCACCGGAGGGGCAGGGCGGCTTCTTCGGCAAGCTCGATATCGATGGCACGCAGCGCTACTTCGCGATCGGCGGCGGCCAGGACGCCCGCGTGTGGGAGGTGGTCGGCCTCGATACGATTCACGAGCTGCCCGGTGGCACCTACGTGCACACGCCGGAACTCGCCGCGAAGGCCGAACAGGCACAGCGGGGCTACAAGATGGCGCTCGCCGCCGCCAACCGGATCGTGATCGGCAAGGATCTCGCCGCCGCGAAGGCGGTGGAGAAGGAACTGGAGAACAGCTGGGGCTTCAAGGCGAAGGCGGCCCGCGACTCGACGAGTTTGCTTGTCGAATACGACGTCACGTCGCCGACGCCGCTGGTCAACTCGGTGCCCGACCCCAAGCTGCTCTTTAAGGGGGGCAACTGCCTCGACATCCAGCTGGAGAACAACCTCGGCGAGCCGGTGCGGGTGCTGGTCACGCAGCATCAGGGCAAGCCGCTGGCGACCGTCTACTTCCCGAAGGTGAAGGACTTCAAGGGTGAGCCGACAGTCTTCAACTCGCCGACGGGCAAGGAGAGCTTCGACGAGATCCGCTTCCTGGAAAACGTCCCACTCACGACCGAGAAGACGGAAAAAGGCTTCCGGGCGAAGGTGGCGATTCCGCTCGAGGCCCTGCGGCTGAAGCTCGAGCCGGGGCAGAAGGTGAAGATGGACGTCGGCTACATCTTCGGCAACGCCCAGGGCGTGGGGAAGGCGGTCCGCCGCGCGTATCTCTCCAACAACAGCTTCTCGGCCAACGTCGTGGACGATATCCCGAACGAAGCCCGCCTCGAGCCCAAGGAATGGGGCGAGGCGTCGGTCGAATGATGAAAATAGGGACGGGAGCGATTTTTGTGCATTTGATACCGCCACCACGAGGAACGCCGCGCGAAAATCGCTCCCGTCCCTATTTTTTCAGACGTGGCCACGAGTTTTTAACTTGTGGAATCCGTGCCGCGAACACGGACAAGTTGAAAACTTGCCGCCACGGGGGGCCGCACATTCCGTGGCGAACACTCTTGGGACTCCTTTTTCTGCTCTCGCTCGCCCACGTGGCAGCCGCGGCGGAAATCGTGCCCTACGCGCTCGAACAAGCCGGGCGGGTGTCGGCGGCGGTCTATGACGCCGAGGGACGGCTCGTCCGCGAGTTGCTCCACACCGCTCCCCAACACGCCGGCAAGCACAGCCTCGTCTGGGACGGCCTCGATCGGGACGGCAACTCGCTGCCCGCCGGCGACTACACCTGGAGACTCCTGCAGACGCCGGGTCTGAAGGCGACCTATCTCATGAGCCTCGGCTCGAACTACCCGCCCGGCAACGACTGGCGGACCGCCTGCGGGCCCGGCACGCACAATTCGCCGTTCGGCATCGCCGTGGATGATACCGGGATTTATGTCTCGGCCAACACGACGGAAAACATCGAGACCTGCATGCTGAAGATGACGCCCGACGGCAAAGCAAGGCTTTGGACCGCGCTCCACCCTCGGCCGTGGGACGGAGCGCTGAGCCTCGCCACGGACGGCGGGAAGGTCTTCATGCTCGGGCATACGGCTTGGCAAGACGGGCGAATCAAACAGAAGCTCTCGAAGCAGTGCGTCTTCGTCTATGACACGGCCACCGGAAACCTGGCACCGGAATTTCAGGCCGATTACGGCACAGGCCCGCAACCGAACGGGATCGATGTGCAGTGGGACGACGAGAGCAAGGAAATGGACGCCAGCGACATGGACGCGCATGCGGGCGTGCTGGTCGTGGCCTACGAAAAGCGAAACGCCCTCCGCTGGTATGACCCGCAGAAGGGCTCCCTGCTCGACACGGCGGAGGTGCCGACGCCAGCGGGAGTGGCGGCTGGAGCGGACGGCGCGGTCTTCGTCAGCACCGGCGACCGCATCGTGAAACTGTCGCAAGCGAACAAGACGCCAAGCGACGTCGTCACCGGCCTCGACAAGCCGGGGCGGCTCGATGTCGATCACGCCTCCGGCGATCTCTTCGTCTATGAGGCCGGCACGCAGCAGATCAAGCGGTTCTCGGCGGCCGGTGCTCTGCTCAAAACATATGGCGCGAAGGGCGGCCGGCAGGACGGGCTCTATGACGACGCGGCCAAGCACAGCTTCGCCGGCTTTGCCGATCTCTGCGCCGATTGTCACGGCGGCTTCTATGTGACCGAAGCCACGGCCGCGCCCCGCCGCACCGTCCACTTCGCGGCCGACGGCTCCGTCGTGCGGGAATGGTATGGCGGCCAACGCTGGGCACCGCATGCCGCCCCCGAGGGCGACAACCCAAACGTGATGTGGGTGGGATCACAGTATGGCTGGGTGATGCGGGTGCTCGTCGACTACGAACGGAAATCCTGGACCGTCCACTCCTGCTACCGGTACTCGGGCCTGGCCGACGGTCTCGTGGGCGACAGCTGGAACGAGGGAGGCTCCTTCCGCGTGTACAAGCACGGCGGGGTCACCTACCTCGCGATCGAAACGCTGCCCACGATCCTCAAGCTGGATGAGAAGAACTGGAAACTCGTGCCCGCCACCGTCTGTGGCCTCGTCAGGAACGCGCCGCAATTCCTCAAGGACTGGGCCGGAAGCAATAACTCCTATCAGGCCGGCTACCAGTGGAACGACGCCAATGGCGACGGCATGCCGCAGCAGGCGGAGGTGACTTTTTACGGAGGGGGCATTGCGAACAGCTGGGAGCCACACACCGCCGCCGACTTCAGCTGCTTCATGGCGACCGGCGACAGCAAGGAGCGATTTGTCAACCGCTTCGCGGTGACCAGTTGGAGCGACACAGGCAGCCCGATCTACGGGACGATGCCGCAGGGCGAGCGTTTTGCCGCGATGCCGTCGCGGTTTGATCCCGGCCACTTCGCCGATACCCGCTGGTCGGTCTTCATGGGGCAGGATCCGAAGAGCGGCAGCTTCTATGCGGCCTTGAACGACTGGACCCGCAACTGGTGCGACTACGACGACTCCTTCATGCAAAAGTGGTCCGCCGATGGTTCCGCCCGATGGACGGTGGGAAAACGGGCCGCCTCACAGCCGTGGCAGCCGGGCGAGATTCGTCAACACCTTCGTGGCATCGCGGGAGTGGCCCACGACTGCGTCGTGGCAGTCGACGTGGACGGGGGCTGGAACATGGCAAATCCCGCCGTCACCTATGTGTGGGATCCGGATGGGCTGTATGCCGGCGGCGTCATGGATGCTCCCAACCTCGAAGGCATCGCCAAGCACTGGTATCAGCTCAGCGGCGAGTTTTGCCACGCCTCCGTGGCGACGCTGCCCGACGGCGACGTGCTCTTCTTCGGCAACTGGGAGAACGAGATGCGGGTCTACCGCGTCTCGGGCTGGAACGGCTGGCAGCGGCAGTCGGGCACGATCCGCCTCGAGAAGCCCGCGGCCGCGCACACCGGCCAGGGGCTGACGGCCGTCGCGTTCGAGGACGCCGCCATGACGAAGCCACGCAAGGTGGTGGTGACCCCGGGCATCGACTTCTTGTGGAGCCAGAAGAAACCCGCGCCCGCCGGTATCCGCTGGACCGGTATGTTGCTGCCGGAATACGGCCCGGCCTACACGGGGCCGTGGAGCGAGCAGACGGACAAGGAGTCCTTTGACGGGGCGACTCGCGGGTCGCGAGACAACACCGCCAGCGTCGTCTTCCGCTTTCGCGGCACGTCGATCCGCGTCGTCGGCAAGACCGGTCCGAACTGCGGCTTTGCGGACATCGCCCTCGATGGGCAGGCCCAGCCGCAGTTCGATTGCTACAGCCCGGAGGTGAAGCGAGACGCTGTCTTCTTTGCGAAGGAGGCGCTGCCCGAGGGTGACCACGAGGTGAGCGTCACGGTCGTGGGCTGGCATGGAAAGCCGCGCAACAAGGCGTCGAGCGATTCGTGGGTGTATGTGGACAAGTTCGTCGTGGACGGCAAAGACTACGACGACGCGGGCCTGCCGCACACGTTCACCGCGACGGCCGACGGCACGCTGACGCTTGTGGTCAATCGCGCTGCGGTGCTCGAGCAGAAAGAGGCGAAACCCACCCGCGAGGAGATCGCCGGCAAGCCGATCAAGCTGCTGCGCCACCGCGTGCCGATCGAGGCCACCTCCACGAATGGCCGGGAAGGGGGCGGCATCACGCTCGAGTGGTCAACGCCGTTCCAGCCCCGCCAGCCGATCCCCGCGGCGAGTCTCTACCCAATCACTACCCAATAAAATCCCCGCTTGCCCAGATTCAGCACCTGTCGCCGGATCTGGGGTGGCCACAGATCCTGACGCGAGGGGGCAGCCAGCTGTTTTTAAGCCTTTTTTCCGTGGCCACCGATGAAAAGAAGCGTTTGGAGGCGTATACAAGTAGCGTAGAAGGCCGTTGAAAGGTAGCCTATACTGCCATGCCACCCTCACAATACCTGCGTCGCACCGTCGATGGACCGCTGGACCAACTGCTCGGTGGGCTCGCTGCGATTGCGGTTGAGGGCCCCAAGGGCGTTGGGAAGACCCGCACGGCCCGGCGCCGGGCGTCTGCTTTTTTCGACCTTTCCGATCCGACGACACTCGAACTCGTCAAAGGCGATCCGTCGAGGCTGACTGCGGCTGCGACGCCGGTGGTCATCGATGAGTGGCAGTGCTTTCCGCCGGTCTGGGACTGCGTCCGCCGTGCGGTCGACGACGACCCGACGCCTGGGCGTTTTCTGCTCACTGGTTCTGCGTCGCCCGCGATGCCGTCCACGCATTCCGGTGCCGGCAGGATCGTACGGCTGCGGATGCGGCCCTTGTCGTTGGCGGAGCGGGGAGTCGTCCGGCCGAGCGTGTCGCTGGCCAGCCTTCTCGGCGGCTCACGGCCGCCAGTGCGTGGAAGTTGTTCCATGCGACTCGAAGACTATGCCCATGAAGTAGTCGCCGGAGGATTTCCGTCGCTGCGACAGATGCAGTCGCATGCCAGAAAAGCCTCGCTAGACGGCTACCTCGATCGAATCGTCGATCGCGACGTTCCCGAGGCAGGGCAGAGCATCCGACGCCCCGACTCCTTGCGGCGGTGGCTGACTGCTTACGCGGCGGCCAGCGCCACGACCGCGACCTTCGAAACGATTCGCGACGCGGCAACCGGCGGCTCTTCCAACAAACCTGCCAAGACGACCGTGCTGACCTACAGAGACGTACTCGAGCGAATCTGGATCCTCGATCCGGTGGAAGCATGGCTGCCAACGCGTAATCACCTGCGGACGCTCACCGCGGGACCGAAGCATCATCTCGCAGATCCGGCCCTCGCCGCCAGGCTGCTTGGCGCCGATGCCGAGGCGCTCCTCCACGGCCGGACGGGCGGCCCCGCGATGCCTCGCGACGGCACGCTGCTGGGGGCATTGTTTGAGTCTCTCGTGACGCTTGGAGTCCGCGTGGCCGCCGAGGCGGCTGGGGCGCGAGTGCGTCATCTGCGCACGGCGGAGGGTAAACGCGAGGTGGATTTGATCGTGGTGCGTGACGATCATCGGATCATCGCGATCGAAGTGAAGCTGTCACAATCGGTCGGCGACGAGGATGTTCGGCATCTTCGGTGGCTCGCCGATAAACTAGGCGACGATCTTCTCGATGCGGTCGTGATTACGACGGGGAGCGAGGCCTATCGGAGAGCCGACGGCATCGCCGTCGTGCCGGCAGGGGCGTTTGGCCCATGATTGGCCCATGATTGGCCCATGACCCGCATTCACTCGGGCTTCACCGGCACCGCGTTCCGCAAAATCGAAACGATTGGCGGAAAGTGAAAGTCGGAATCCTGTAGCCTCGGCCGGTGAGGTTTTGGCAACGAGCACCTTCAGGACCCTCCGCCATGACGACGCACGATCCACGCGGCATTCGCTCCGCCCGCATGCCTGTCATCCGGCGGGCTCTCCTGCTGCCAGCCTTCGTGCTGCCGGCGGTTGTAGTCGCTGCTGCCACAGCCGCCAGTGCCGCGGAGCCGGCGGGCGGCAGCATTGCCTTCACGCTCGACAAGCCGGGCCGCACGTCGCTGGCGGTCTACTCCGCCGACGGGGCGGTGCAGTTGCGGTCGCTCCTCGTGGGCGAGCGGCTCGAGGCCGGGAAGCATGCGGTCAGCTGGGATGGGCTCGACCGCGACGGCCGCCCCGTCGAGCCAGGCACCTACCAGTGGAAGCTCGTCACGAGCCCCGGGATCGAGGCGACGTTTTTGAACTCGGTCGGAACCAATCCCAAGGCGGGCCCGTGGGCGAAGTGGGTCGGCAACCACATCGGGCCCAATACCATCGCCGTGGGGCCGCTTGGCATCTGCATCGGGACACCGATCGCCGAAGGGCCACCGAATATCCACATGTTCGAGCCCGACTTCGCCACGACCCGCTGGTTTGCGCCGCACTACGGCTGGAGTGGGATCGGCCATCGCATGCTGCGGATGACCGACACGGCCGTCGTCTCGCTCGCACAGGATGCGCAGGTGTCTGTGTTCGATGCGAAGACCGGTGCGGGGGTCGTCGGCACCTCCGGCCTCGGGGCGAAGCGTTTCGACGTGCTCTGGGAAGGGGATAAGCGGCCGGGGCATGACGGCGGCCGGGAACTCTCCCTCGACGCCCGCGGCGATCGCTTCGTGATCGGCTACCACGACCACGATGCCGTCCGCTGGTTCGATCTCGCCTCGGGTAAGAAGATCCGCGAGGTGAAAGTCGCGAAGCCCCGCCGGGTGGCGCTCGAGGCAGACGGCTCGCTCCTCGTGCTGGGCGAGCAGGGTGTCGTGCGGGTGGGTCCCGACGACGCGCAGGCCGTTCTCGTCGAGGCGAAGGCGCTCGTGTCGCCCGTCGCCCTCACCTGGGATGAGCGGACGAACACGTTCCTCGTGGCCAACGGCGCTCCCGACAACCGCATCCTCCGCTTTGCCGCCGACGGCAAGCAACTCAAGAGCTACGGCGTCGAGGGGGGCCGCAAGTCGGGGCCGTACTTCCCCGACCGCTTCGCCGAAGTCGCCGACCTCGCGGCCGACAGCCTTTCGACGGACAAGGGCCGGTTCTATGTCGTGGAAGGGGGCGAGGCCGGCCGCGGGCTGCGGCGGATCGCGCATGTGGCCGAAGACGGGACAATTCTCGACGAGCGGTTCGGCGGCGGAGAATTCTTCACATGCGCCGCTGCGGTGCCCGGCAATCCGCGGGAAGTGTTTTATAGTTCCAGTCCCGCCACGATCGGCCGCTACGACTTCGATCCCGCAACCGGGAACAACAAGCTCACGCACATCCTCGCGGTGCCGAAGAAGAGCTGGGGAGACGGCCTCTTTCCGATTCCCTACACCTTCCCGCACTACCGGCCGGTGGTGCGCAAGAGCCAGGTCTATCTCGTCTCCAACGGCCGCTTCATCCTGCGGCCCAACCTCGAGACCGGTGAACTCATTCCGGTGGCGCTGGCGAGCTTCAAGCCCTACAACGGCT
>JBIIOL010000598.1:0-2586 GCA_044336965.1 Pirellulales bacterium
GTTCGACGGATTCGACCTGCAGTATGTCGTCGCCCTCGACAAGACGACCGGCAAGACCGTGTGGCGGAAGGATCGCGACATCGACTACGGCACCACCGACGGCGACGCCAAGAAGGCCTATCCCACAGCCACAGTGATCACGAGCCAGGGCCGCGAGCAGGTCGTCATCCCCAGCGCTGGCGCCACGATCGCCTACGATCCGACGTCGGGCAGGGAGCTCTGGAGGGTGAGGCACGGCGGCATGAACGCCTCGGCGCGGCCGCTGTTCGCCCACGGGCTGGTCTACATCAACACGGCCGCCGGCGGCATGAAATTCCTCGCCGTGCGGCCCGACGGCACGGGCGACGTGACGGGCACGCAGATCGCCTGGAAGTCCGCCCAGGGCACCGGTTCTCGGTCCTCGCAGCTGCTGCTCGGCGACCGGTTGTTTTTGATCGCCGATGCGGGCACCGCCAGCGTGCTTGATGCCGTCAGCGGCAAGTCCCTCTGGCAGAAGCGGCTCGGCGGTGAATTCTCGGCGTCGCCGATCCTGGCCGACGGCCGCATCTATGCGAGCAATCAGGGAGGCGACACGTTCGTCCTCTCGGCCACCGACCCCTACCCGGTTCTCGCAACCAACGCGCTCGACGACGGCTGCATGGCCTCGCCGGCGGTCTTCGACGGTGCCATCTACCTGCGGACCAAAACGCACCTCTACCGGCTCGGCACCCAGCCGTGACGGAGACGCTCATGCCCGCCGATATGCCATCAACAAGATGCACCGGTCGGGCAAACTTGCGCGACGGTGGCAGAAGCGACGTTGAGTGATCGATTGCTTCGTGCTGCCGGTTCGAAAAGAAGGTTGACGCCTAAAGTGTACGCCCGTATATTTTTGAGTGTGAACGAGCCGTGCCCGTTCCTTCCCTTCCCAGTGATGATCAGAGAACGGTTCCCAAGCGATGATGGATGCCCATCCTGCTCACAACCGCACACGGCTCGGTGGCTGCCCTTCGTACGTGAAGGGCTGGTGCTGCAAGGCCCGTGATCGCACGTTGCAGCGGGGTTACAGGGATGTCGGTTACCTGCTCGCCCCCAAGCTGTGGTCCTTCCGGCCCGAGCAGTTCGGCCCACGAATGTGGTCGCGACAACTGAGCCGGCTCCGGAGGCTCTTGCAGGCAGCCGATGAGGCGGCCGCCGTGGCGTGGTTCGCGGAGATCTACCCCCAGCTGATGGCAGTGATCCCGGTCAGTGACCAGCCGCAGTTCGTGGCAGGCGTACGGGAACGCCAACGCTGACGAGCAGGCTGAATCCTTGCTGCCCGGGCGCGGGTGATGCACACTTGCCTCCATGAAACCTGGCTGCATGAACCAGCATTCGGACCTCATCCCCATCTCCGCCGGTCTGGCCCGTCAGACCGAAGACCACCAGGGTCTCGGTCACCCATCGGCGGGCTCTCTGGCCAGGCCCTCGCTGCCAAAGTCGGCGACGCTCTCCACCGATCGGCTTCAGGCCGTCGATCTCGAGGAACAGATGGATCCGCTGGCCGTCGCGGAATCCAAGGCTGATGGCACACGGTCTCTCGCAACGACGCTTGGGCAGTTGATCGTGATCGGCATCGCCGCGGTCGCGATCTGGTGGCTCCTCCCCAAGGGCATCACGGCCCGGCCTCCGCTCGAGTTGCCTGAGCCGTTGCAGGCCGAGGCGGCGGCCATCCCGCCCGACCAACGCGACACCGAGAACACCGCCATCGCCCTTCTCAAACAGGCCGTGCCCACCCGGGCTCTGGCCGCCTTCCGGGAGTGCGTCGACTCCACCGACGCGACGAGCGTCAACCTCTGGCGATACTACCTCCAGACGCTGGTTGACCTGGACGAGCGTGCCGAACTACGCCAACGGGCCCGGCAGTTCGCGATGCGACACCCCGACCGTCTCGAAGGCCCGCACTTCCAGTGCGAGGCACTGCGCCGCGACGACATCGACGCCCATCGCGAGCGGAGCGGGGCGTGGACCAACGTCCTGCGTTCGGTCGCCAGCCCGCAGATCGCCCCCGCCTATCTCGCCGAGATCGACCGCTGCCAGGGCACGATCAGCGACGCACTCAACCTGCTCCAACAGCACGACGGCGACTGGTCGGCATCCGGCCGCACCGCCTGGGCCGACCTGCTTCATCTCGATCGCGCTCATCTTCACCATCACGCCTGGAAGTGCGGCGGTCTGGCATTCGCCGATCCACACCGGGAACAGGCACTCGAGGCCATCCGGCAGATGTCGTCGGCCTCCGGCGCCGACAGCCTCGCGCTGCGGCTCGACATCTACCGCACCTGCCGCGACAAGTGGCCCGCGACCCTCGGCTTCGAAGCCAAGAAGCAGCTCGTGAACGGCTCCGACTGGTCCAAGGAAGATTTGCAGCAGGCAATCGACGCCGATCGCGCGGCGCTCGAACGCCTTCCCCCGACGGGCCGCCGATGAACGACACCTCTCTTCGCCCCGCCGACTCAGCCCCGCCGGCCCCACCGTCTCAGTCTGCGCTCGCAGGCTGGTCGCAGACGATTCCTGACCTCCTCGGCATGTCGGCCAGCGGCGGCTTTCGGCCCTCCACGCTCGCGA